>CAYNPZ010000064.1:0-19502 GCA_964399175.1 uncultured Bacteroidales bacterium
ATTGACTTTCCCGATGGTAATCGGGACGCTCTGAACCAACTGAGCTAATCGCCCGTTTTATATAAAGGCGTTGCAAATATAATGCTCTTTTTTTATTCTCAAAAATTTTGATGAAAATTTTAATGGGCCTTTAATCCTTTCTTTTCCCTTTAAACCCGGCATACATTCTCTCAGCATCCGATAAGTCAATTGCCAGGAAAGCGCCAGTAAAAAAATCACTGTCGCTTTCTATCCAAATATATGTTCGGCAATTTCCTGCAAGATACTCTATCTTAGTTTATAAGTATTGTAAAACTCGGACATTATTTAAATTATTTTTAGTTGTTATCTGATTTAAACATTTTTAAAATATTGCTGATTTTTAATAAATTATTTTATAATATCAGTACATTCATTTCCGTTTTAATATTGACAGGTTTTAGTTAGAAACATCCGGTACATCATTCTAAGGTTAATGTTCGACATGTGATTTTTTGGTTACTTATAATTGTGGTTACCGGGTGTTTCTTTTTTTTATATCTTATCTCGTCTATAATAACGAGCTTACTATGAACAAAACCGATGATCACCTGCTATCCCTGATTTCCGATCTTTCCAAAAAAACAATGAAAAAACCATACTGGACAATTTTACCGGTATATTGAATGATCTTTACCCCGGACATGATTTTCGTTTTACTGAAGATCCCTCAGGTGATAAGGCACCTTTCAGGAAAGAAATCCCCCAGGTGATGATCATTTCGGGTATCTGGAAGCTCAGGTCCAACCTGATAATGAGAAGAAGATCAAAATAAGCAATGCTGTTCGGATGGTGGCTGTCATCCTGAAAACCCTCAAAAAGGAGGAACTCCTTGATAACGAGAGGCAACTGCTGAGGGAAACAGTCGAAAAAAGAACCCACGAACTGACAGAAAGCGAAGAGAAATACCGGACCCTATTTGAAAACACCGGCACGGCAACCATCATCATTGAAGAAGATACGACCATTTCACTGGCGAACCGTGAATTTGCCAGGCTTTATGGCTTACCAAAGGAAGAGACCGAGGGAAAGATGAGCTGGAGCACCTTTGTTGCGCCGGAAGATTTGGAGAGAATGAAGGGTTATCATTATTCAAGAAGAAGAAAAAGATAAAACCATCCCCATAATTGCACAAACAGCTTATGCTATGGGAGAAGACCGCGAAAAATGCCTTCAGGCAGGATGCGACGACTATATTGCTAAACCCCTTGAGGAAAATCATCTCTTAGAACTGATCGACAGGTACATCTGACCTTAACCATGCCAGTTCAGTTAATGATTTCCCCTGACTATATTTAAATACCTGCCTTTGTTTTACCTATCCGCCCGGGTTACGTAATTTTACCTAATAAAAAGAAATACCCAATCCAAAAATCAGGTAAAAATACCCGAACATTCAATTCATTCATTCTGTATTTTGGCAGATTCAAAATGAGAAAGCCATGCAGAAAAAAACACGACGCATCCTGTTAATCGATCATGCTACCCTTCATTCACTGATTCTCTACAGGATAATCGGGGATGAGGGTTATAGCTGCAACCTGGCCAATGACAAAGATGAAGCCCTGTCCCTTTTGCGGGAGAACCGCTATGATCTGATCATACTGGACGTGACGATCATGGAAATAGAGGGTCTGGATCTGCTTAAAACATTGAAAACAGATCCTGTATATGCACCCCTTCCTGTCATTGCCCTGTCGGTTAGGGAAGATACCAAAAGCATCAATACAGCACTTCGTCTGGGAGCGGCAGACTGCCTAACAAAACCATTCAATATACATGAATTGCTGGAAAAAATCAAAGATATTCTCCTTGATACAACTATTAATAAAGAGAAGCATTATCAAGAAAGAAACTACAGATCAAACATATGATAAATCATGAAAACTTTTGGACAACAAAGGCTCATTGATGAAAAACAGCGTTTAGAAAAAAAACTGGAGGAGAAAGAGAAACAGCTTTGCGAGCAAAAAGAAAAGTACCGTACGCTGGTGGAAAATGCCATTGCTGGTATAGGGATCACTGACCTGAAAGAAAATGTGATCTTTGTTAATGAAACTTTTGCTCATATGCTGGGGTATTCAAAAGAAGAGCTCTGTGGAGTCAATCTGGCTGCGTTGACCGACAGAAATACCTTCAGTAATCAGAAATCTTTTATCCAATGCATTAAAATATACTCCGCAGCATGGAAAAATATGGATCAATAGCCATCCCTACGGAAATAAAGCGCTTCTGGAAATTTCTGATAACGGCATAGGAATGAGCTCAGCCCAGCAGAAAGAATTGTTTCGTTTATCCGAAACAGTAAGTAAAAAGGGAATTTCAGAGGAAAAAGGAACCGGTATGGGATTAAATGTAAGCAGAGAACTAATAGAAAGATCCGGTGAGAAGATCTGGGTGGAAAGTGAGCCTGGAGAAGGGGCCAGTTTTTACTTCACATTGCCTTTTCAGATTCCTTCCGGTAAAAGGGAAGGCCCGGAGGAAACTCTCCGGGATGAAAACCCCAACTGGAATGCAAAGACCTTCCTGCTAGTTGAAGATGACCCTGTTAGCATAGAATATCTGAAGGAAGCCCTCTATCCCACAAATGTTAACATATTGGTTGCAGAAACAGGACATCAGGCTATGGAGCAATTCAATAAACATGTCTCCATCGATCTTATTCTGATGGACCTCAAGCTTCCCGACATCAGTGGACTGGAAATCATAAGAGAAATAAGAAAAACCAATCGAGACGTTCCCATATTGGCCCAAACCGCACATGCAATGAGCGAAGACCGGAACAAATGCATTCAGGCCGGGGCCGATGAATACATATCCAAGCCCATTGCCATGGATGAACTGCTGGCTAAAATCAGCAGGCTTATCTGATTGATGAAAAGTGGTGTTTCTCCCAGGTAGATACCATCATCAAAAATGAAAACATGATCCAAATTCCAAACACAGAAATACAAGTAGTGAACCGTAATTCCGGGTTTAGAACATTTGTATTTGTTAATTGGAATTTATTTGATATTTGGAATTTGAAATTTGGTGCTTGTTTATACAAGATCTCTTGTAATGATTATTTTTCTGTAGGAACCACCATTATGGTATCGTCCTTCTTCACATTCAAGACGTCAGCAACACTCCCTTTGTTCACAGAGACCTCCAGCAGCCCTTTGGAGCCGAAAATCGCGAGGAGGTTGCCCTCTCCTGCTTCCGCATAGGAATTTTTAATGCCGGACAGAGACCGGTTGGATAAATGAATGGATAATTCACTGTAAGATTGCGAAAGTTGATTCACCATCTGCTGCTCAATATTGGTAATCAGGTTACCAAAGCGGTCAATATGAATGATGTGACCATGTATTTCACCGGTTTTTATCTGCGCTTCGGGCAAAGAAAGGGTTTTTACCTCGCGGGAGGCATCTCCGAACTTTTTTGTAGATATTCCTTTACTCAGGTGGGCAGCCACCGGTGCGAATATATCTCTCCCGTGAAAGGTATTGCTGATGTCCGCGAGAAAATACTGGCGATTGGTTATGGTCCGTATTTCCTGGGGTCGGTACTGACCGGCCATTTTGGTCATTACCCCGTTATCCGGTGTAAGGAAGTAATGGCCTTCCAGCCTGACCAGCTTGATCGGTCTGCTGCTTCCCACGCCGGGGTCCACAACCACAACATGGATTGTACCTTCGGGAAAATAACCAAAGGAATAGTAAAGCATGTAAGCGGCCCACTCCACATCCTGGGGAGGAATGTAGTGTGTAAGGTCGATAACCCGGACATTCGGATTAATGGAATGGATCACACCCTTCATCAATCCCACATAATCATCCTCAATACCAAAATCAGTGGTTAAGGTAATGAGGTTATGTTCATTTGATTTCAATTGTGATTTGAAATTTGTGATCTGCTGTTTAATATTAACATGAATGGTTATCCCCAAAACCATATACCAATGTCACCTCAGACGTATATATTCTTATCCTTTGGCCTGCCTATCGGCATAACCGCCAGGGGCATCCATTTCTCCAATTCAAAGATATTTTTAACGCCATCATCATCAAAAGCCCCGATAATAACTGTGCCCAAATTCAATTCAACTGCTTCCAGGGCAATGTTCTGAGTGACGGACCCGGCCTCCATAATCACATACCTTTCCCCGCGCGAGGCATACCGTTCTATCGTTCTTCTATAATCGGCAGCAATCAAAAGGTTCACTCCTGCATTCTGCATAAACTCCTGGTTAAAGCAAGCCTTAACGAGATCCTGGGTCACATCCTTACCCCCGAGTTTCTGAAGCGTATGTTCTCCGGGATTGTATTGATAAATCCCCTGATCCAGGCCATCAACTCCTTCCTTTCTTACAACCACAAAAACCTCAAGAGGAAAGGTGGCCCCAGCTGAAGGAGCAGTACGGCGTTGGTTGAAACTCTTACTGACCTGGCCCTGGGCTGCCCAAAGTATATTGGCCAGTTCCTGAAGGGAAATGGATTTTTTCTCATAATCCCTGCAGGAAGTTCTTTTTTCCAGCGCATAACCTACATTCACCTTTTCCTTTATTTTTCTGGCCGGTAATTTTATTTGATCCATAGTTCATTTTATTTTTTTGGTTGCCAAACTTTAAAAATTGCTTTGTTTAAAAATCCATCATAAAATTAAGAAAGTTATTCTGAGTTGACAAAAGGGAGTTGTGCAATAAAAGCTTCAGAATGATTGACGAAAAGAACGAAAATCAAAATACACGTTTATAAAGATCGCTCGTTATTCAGTGTGATTTTTATTAACTTAGAGGTAATAAGCATTACAATTATACGCTGAATATAAACCCACTAACCGGATTGGAATGATTAACAAGGAAACCGTAGACCGAATCATTGAAACAGCTGACATCGCGGACGTTGTCCAGGATTTTGTGAACCTGAAGAAGCGCGGTACAAATTACCTGGGATTATGTCCCTTCCATAACGAAAAAACCCCTTCCTTTACGGTTTCCCCTTCAAAAGGGATATTCAAATGTTTCGGCTGTGGCAAGGGCGGCAATGCCATCAACTTCATCATGGAGCATGAACACCTGAGCTATCCGGAAGCCCTGCGGTACCTTGCAAACAAATACAACATCGAGATTGAGGAGAAAGAATTGTCGGCAGAAGAGATTGAAGAGAAAAACGTGAGGGACAGCCTTCAAATCGTGACCAATTTTGCCGCAAAACATTTCCAGGAGAATCTGAAAAATAGCCAGGAAGGCCGTTCCGTGGGATTAAGCTACCTGAAAGAGCGCAACATCAGGGAGGAAATGATCGATAAGTTTCAGCTGGGATACAGCCGGGATCAATGGGAAAGCTTTACCCAGGCTGCGCTTAAGAAGGGTTTCAAACAGGAATATCTGGAAAAGACCGGTCTTACCATCGTAAAGGAAGATAAGCGCTACGATCGCTTCAGGGGTCGCATCATGTTCCCCATACACAGCCTTTCGGGAAATGTGATTGGCTTTGGCGGCCGTACCATGAAAAAGGATGAAAAAACCGCCAAGTACATCAATTCCCCGGAATCGGAGATATACCATAAGAGCAACATCCTTTACGGGATCTATCATGCCAAGAAAGCCATCACCAAAAATGAAAAATGCTATATGGTGGAGGGTTACACCGATGTTATCGCCCTTCATCAGAAAGGCATCGAAAATGTGGTGGCGTCATCAGGCACCTCCCTAACTGAGAATCAAATACGGCTGGTAAAACGGTTCACGCCCAACATCACCATCATCTTTGACGGCGATCCGGCAGGGATTAAAGCTTCTTTAAGGGGCATTGACCTGATCCTCGAACAAGGGATGAATGTCAAGGTGCTTCCCCTCCCAGACGGAGAGGATCCCGACTCCTTTTCTAAAAAACAGGGCGCTTCGGACCTTGTCAAATACATTGAGGAAAATGAACAGGACTTCATCCATTTCAAAACCCGCCTGCTTTCGGATGAAGCACAGAACGACCCGGTAAAAAGGGCCAATCTGATCAATGATGTGGTTCGTTCAGTAGCCATGATTCCCGATGGGATTATGCGGACGGTATATATTAAAAACTGCAGCAGCATCCTCGATATCGACGAGAAGGTGCTTTACGAGGAAACCAATAAAATCCGAAACAAAAGAGCCCGGCAGAAATACAGAAGAGAACAGGCCAGCAGGGAAAGAGAAGAAAAAAACAACCAGAATCTCACTTCTGTACCGGCATTTATTGAAGAGGTCTATTCCGAAACGCAGGAGAAAGAGATCATACGGTTGCTGCTGCAGTATGGCAGTGAAGAGCTATACACCTATAAAGAGGATAAATACAGCGATGCCAAAACCCTTACCGTGGCCCAGTATATCATCAAAGAGATTCTTAATGATGAACTGGAATTCAAAAACCTGATCTACAAACAAATTTTTGAGGAATACCTGGAAATACTAAACAAGGGAAGACACCCGGATAAAAGCCATTTCATCTACCACAGCGACGAACAGATCAGTAAGCTGGCGGCCGATTTGCTGAGTCCCTCCTACGAGCTGAGTGAATTTTTCAAAAAGAAAAGCGGGGTATATGTTGAAACCGAGGATATGAAGCTCAAGATGCTGGTGCCTGAAGCGATCATTGCCTATAAGCGAAAAATCCTGGAAAAAGCTCAAAAGGATAAAGTAAAGGAACTCCAGCAAGCCCAGAAGGAAGGTCAGGATCAGGAGAAGATCATGCAGCTGCAGCAGGAGTACAAAACCATCGCCCAGGCAATCAACTCCATTTCAAAAGACCGGGGCTGGGTGGTGTTTCGGTAATACCTAAAGTTTATTCCCTCGTTTTCAAATTTTTCATGATCATTACGGGCATTTGTTTTTCCATTTTTCTCAGCCTTTCCGTTACATTTCCCAGTAAGCTGGTAACCACGGAGGTTTTCCCTTTAGCGCCCACCACCAGAAGATCAACATCCAGCGCTTCAGCTTCTTCGTAAAGCTTCTCCGCCTGACTCTTAAATTCTTCATTTACCCTTAGCTTCAATTCAATATCATCCTGTGTCAGATCAAATTTTTTCAAAAACTTTCCAAAACGTTTGCGGGCCTTCTTCTCCAGAACACCTTTCGTGCGGATGGTAGTAGCAGGAAAATAACTTTTCTGAGTATCATAAAGATAATGACAAATGAGTTTTGAATTGGCAGATTGAGCGATATCCAGTGCCCGCCTGAAAGCTTTCTCTGAATTCCTGGAAAAATCAACCGCACACAAAACTTTGTCCAATTTCAAATCAGGCTCCTCTGGGATGAACATCAAATCGGTCAATGCTTCAGCAGCAATCTTATGCCCGTAATGCCCCGAACGGTCCTCCCCGTATTTTTGACCGATAAGGGCCAGATCTACATCTTCCTTGCGGGTAAAATCAATGATGACATTAGCAGCATCCTCGTCTTCAATCCTTGTAATCACATCGGTATTAATCTTCCTTTTAAAATGACTGGAAACCACACTATTGATCTCAGCCTTAATCTTTGTACTCAGGTCGGTTTCCAGATGCGGAAATTTTTTACTCGACTTATCAGGCAGATCATAGGCCTGAATGGCATGAAAAAAGATCACTTTATCCATCGCCAGGGTCTGACTCAGATAGGAGGCAAACTCAATCAGATAACGATCGATTTCCGTCAGATCGAGACAGACCAGCATCGTATTCAGATTTTTTATGCTACTCATAAGTTATTTTTAATTTTCGTCTTTTTTGTCTGATTCATCATCCCAGTTTCTCTCAATCAGATCCTGAACAAGCTCTTTATAGGATTCGCGCTCTTTGGCTTTTTCGTGCAACTGTTCTTTTTCATGCTCTTTTTGCAGACCTTTGCGCAGGCTAACCGCCATAATGATTAATATGACAGCAAAAGGGAGTCCGGTTGTTATGGTAGCCGTCTGCAGCGCCTTCAGACCACCTCCAACAAGAAGGATGGCAGCTACTGCACCTTCCATGGAAGCCCAGAATACTCTCTGGGTAACGGGAGACCGCAGTTTCCCTCCTGAAGTGAATGCATCCACCACCAGCGACCCCGAATCGGAAGAAGTTACAAAAAAGCTGATCACCAAAATAATCGCAGCTAAGTTGGTTACTTCTGCCAGCGGGAAGTTCTCAAAAAGGTGGTATATCGATGTTGCTACATTTTCCTGTACAGTTGATATTAGATCCGATGTTCCGTTAAGCTCAAGAAAAATGGCCGATCCTCCGAATGCCGTAATCCACAGGAAAGTTAGCAATGTCGGTACGATCAGCACACTCAGCACGTATTCCTGTACCGTTCTTCCCTTGGATATCCTTGCAATGAACATGCCTACAAAGGGTGACCATGAGATCCACCAAGACCAGTAGAAAATGGTCCACTGGTTCTGCCAGTTGGTCTGGCGGTAACTCTCCGTCCAGAAGCTTTTATCAAAGAAGCCTGAGAGATAATTCCCGAGATTTTGTGCGTAAGAGTCCAGAATAAACACGGTAGGCCCAAGGATCAGTATAAATACAAGCAATATGGCTCCAAGGTTGATGTTCATCTCACTGAGCTTCTTCACTCCCTGGTTCAGGCCGGATATTACTGAGATGGTGGCAGCGCCTGTGATCCCGACAATGAGAAGTACCCGCGTGGTGAGGGTATCGGGTGAAGAGAACAAGTGATTCAGGCCGGCGCTTACCTGCTTAACCCCCAAACCGAGTGATGTGGCCAGACCAAAAAGGGTTGCCAGCACAGCCAGGACGTCAATTACATCACCCGGCCATTTATAAACCTTCTCCCCAAGCATGGGATAAAATATGGAACGGAAAGCCAGCGGCATGTTTCGGTTGAATGAAAAGAAAGCAAGAGCAAGTCCAACAAGAGTATAAATGGCCCATGCATGCAAACCCCAGTGCAGAAATGTAGTTTTCATAGCTTCCTGGGCTGCCTGGATGGTTTCACCATCATTTACAGGTGGATCCGAAAAATGGAACAAAGGTTCAGCAACGCTCCAGAACAGTATCCCTATCCCCATGCCCGCACTGAAGAGCATGGCAAACCACGCCCCGCGGCTGAATTCCGGAACGGCATTCCTGCCGCCAAGCCGAATGGTGCTGTATTTGGAAAAGGCAAAATAAAGGGCAAAGAAAAGGTAAAAGTTAACCACCAGCACCAGGAACCAGCCAAAATTACCGGATATCCAATCCTGGACGGACTGAAACACTGCTTCCATGGGACGTCCTACAATCAGTGTAATGGCAATGAATATGGCCAGCAATATTGCCGCAGGCCAGAAAACAGGGGGATGGATGTCAAAATACTTTTTTTTTCCATTATCACCCTGGTTCTTCTCCTCATTTTTCTTACTCATATGATTCAACCGTTTTTTCCCTTAATATAAATGCAGGCTGTTATGATAGATAATCCTTGACCATTTCCTTGCTTACCTCCCAAAGTCTATCCTGTACACTTATTTCATAGGCTACGGTGGCCGAGCTCTGGGGCATTTGATTTACAAAATATTTACCCGAAACGCCTTCTATGTCATCAGAAGTGGCTACATAGATTATGTTTTTGGCGCCTTCCTCAACGGCCGAACCAATATCACCATAATTCTGCTTCAGCAGCTTGGTGCTGATCACACCCGGATGCAGACAGTTGGATGTTAAGTTTGAATTTCCCTTTTCTCTGGCCAGTTTAAAGGTGAACAATACATTGCACAGCTTTGAAAGGCCATAGGCTGCGCTACCCCCAAAATTCTTCTCTCCCTGAAGGTTGTCAAAATCTATGGCCGTTGAATGTACCATAGAAGAAACATTAACTACCCTCGCTCTTTCGGCATTCTCCAGAAGATCCATCAGAAGGTTCGTCAAAAGAAAATGCGCCAGGTAATTCACCTGAAAGGTCTTTTCAAATCCATCCTGAGTCAATTCTCTGGTTTTTTGGAAAATGCCTGCATTATTGACAAGAATATCCAGTTTATCGTAGTTCTTTTTTACCTTTTCTGCCAAGTCTCTAACTTCTGAAAGCACTTCAAAGTCGCCGGAAAAGCCTGTAACATCATCTTTACCCAATTCCTTCCTGATGTCCTCCAAAGCCTGATTGACCGATTCATCACTTCTCCCGTGGATGATCACATGATAATCCTGCCTGGCCAGCTCAATAGCCGACTGTTTGCCTATACCATCCGTTGCGCCGGTAATGAATACATTTTTACTCATATCGATAAATTTTTATTCGTTCCACATACCATTAAATAAAAAAGGTATTTTTCCATTTGAACTGCTGCCAGTTCATCATCATTCGATTCAAAAAGCAATCAGAAAAACCCCTTTAACAAGAACCCACGGTTTTGATGGATAATCTAATGGACAACCAAAAATAGTAAGAAAATAGGGAAAACAAAGAATCAGGCGGATTGTTTTTCCACGATTGCTGTTTGTCGGTTTACAATTGAATAAATAAACCTATTTTATCCCGGAAACCCTGAACGTCCATGCATACTTGCAGGGTGGATTGTTTCTGATTTCCTCTGGTATCTGAATTTCAAACCCGTATTCTTTTTCTTCCCATTCCAGCGGTTTCTCGATGCCGAGCAAAGTAACCGCTGCATCTGCTACAGGTTTATGCGACCGGATGGAAACGGTTTCCGGCACGGTTTCACCCTCTTCTGCCAGATAGAAATAATTCACACTGCCGTCGGGCTGTTGGGTCATACATAGGTTATTTTCCTTATAGGGCATGATGGGCTCCGAATCATATATGGCCTCCTGATTGACATCCATCCAGTCGCCGATCTGCCCCAGCAGCCGGTAGGCTCCATCCTGCCAGTTGCCATCCGGCCCCGGAGCAACATTCAGCAGGAGGTTTCCGCCCTTAGCCACAATGTCAATAAGCATATGCACTGCCTCGCGGCCGCTCATGTATTGGGCATCGGGTGTATACGACCAGCCTCCTCCCGATATGATGCAAGATTCCCATGGATAGGGCAGTGTCTTTTCAGGAACCCGGTTTTCCGGTGTCAGATAATTCTGGTTTGGACCCGGTACAGCACGGTCAACCACAATAAGCCCAGGCTGCTTCTCCCGGCATTTATCCACCAGCTCATCCATCCTGATATCCTGGCTGACGACCCTTGACTTGATAAACCCGTTTTCACTTCGCTCAAGTTTGTTTTCATAGGTCTGGCGAATCTGTTCTTCCGATTTTTTTGCCACCCAGCCCCCGTCGAGCCAGAGAATATCGACATCTCCATAATCGGTCATCAGTTCCAGTATCTGGTTGTGTGTAAAATCGACGAACTTCTCCCAGCGATCGGGGTATTCCTCGGGGTCATAGTTCACATTCCTGTCGGGGGTGGAAAAGTAA
This sequence comes from uncultured Bacteroidales bacterium, assembly GCA_964399175.1. Classification (GTDB taxonomy): domain Bacteria; phylum Bacteroidota; class Bacteroidia; order Bacteroidales; family UBA12077; genus JAGXLC01. The sequence continues at coordinate 11,363 of CAYNPZ010000064.1, forward strand.
GGCCACCAGTAATAATCGCTGTGCCAGTCGGGCTTTGAAAAGTAGGCGCCCACCATAAAGTCCTTTGCCCTGAAAGCATCAAAGATCTCCTTGGTGATGTTGGCCTTCGGGTTGGTATGGAAAGGGCATTTCTCATCGGTTACCTTATAATCGGTATACTCGGTGTCGAACATACTGAAACCGTCATGATGCTTGGTGGTGAAGATGACATACTTCATACCTGCATCATACGCAGCTTCGGCCCATTTATCCGGACTGAACTCCGTAGGATTGAAGGTGGTCTGCAAATCTTCATACTTCTCCTTGTACTTTGTATAATTATCCATATCGCGCTGGCACCAGCCTTCATCTTCGGAACAGATCGACCAGGATTCCACCACGCCCCACTGACTGTAAGCCCCCCAGTGCATCAGCAGTCCGAACTTGATATCCTGCCAGTGTTCCAGGTTCTTCAAAACCAGTGGATCGGTTTCGGGTACATAACGCGTGGTTTCATGGGGAGGTTGGGAGAATGCAGTCCCAAAGGCAATCAAAAAAATGAACATCATTGTGAATCGTTTCATAGGTATTAAGTTAAAAGGCAACGGGGTTTCTTTTTTTCCGTTGCAGGATTAGTAATTAGGTTAAAGAACGGGTTTCCCCATTCCTCCGTAAATTTATCATAAAATCTGTAGAATTGGGAAATTAACCTTAAAAAGAATGACAAAAAATTGGAACCAAAATAAATTTTACAAAACATAAATCGATAATCCTTTCGCATGGTATTTACCCATCCGTAGCTGCGTCCTTAGAGCCACGCCGCGGGGTGGCTCTAAGGACGTGCGTGATTCTACGGATAGGGGGGCGTGGTTCTACATAACCGGGTATTATACATAGTAAAGGGAGGTTCCGGTATAGATTGGGGATGTTTTTAATCTGGTTCGGGTATGTTTTTTACTACTCTCACCTTCTTTTATACCTAACAAGGGTAGGTTCGGAAATACCCTCACCTTGTTTTATACCTGGCAGGGGTAGGTTCGAAACAAAACAGGTCTTCCTTTTTATATATCATGGGGTTGCTCAGAACATGGTTGGGGGATGTTTTTAACCTGGTGGGAGTAGGTTTCCAACCTGGCTGGGGTAGGTTTTTTACTACCCTGACCTTCTTTTATACCTGGCCGGGGTAGGTACGGAATCTACTTTTACCTTGTTTTTCACCTGTTGAGGGTATGTTTTGAACTACCCCTAACTTATATTTTACTTGGTGCGGGTAGGTCTGGAACAAGATTGGATTTAGTTTTACAAGGTAAGGGTAGGTTCAGAACAAGGTCGGTTTTATTTTTACATGGTGGTGGTAGGTCCGGAACTACCCCTGCCTTATTTTTTGCCTGGCAGGGGTAGGTTTAGAATTACCCTTGCCTTGCTTTTAACATGACAGGGGTACCTCAGAGATCAGGTCATTCAACATCAATATCACTCTATTCTGTCTCCGGCTCAGCTTCATCCTTTGAACGGTCCCAGGTAAAGAAGGATTTCAGATCGTTAAGGATGGTATCTATACCTGGTACACCATTCCTGGAAGCCGTCTTGGATGAATCGTAGATGCTCAGCCCGCCCGTCCAGAGATTTTCACCCAACGCGGCTGCAGTGTCAGATAAACCCTCTCCAGTACGCTTGAACTCGTTGCCTAGCTCCATAAGCTGCTCATAAAGCTTCATGTTTTTCTTCATCTCCTCAATACTCACGTAATTGGGAACAATCCGCGGATCTTTCTCACCATAGGCAATGGCCTTTTCCACAAAAGGCTTCCTGGCACTGTTCATCACAGAGCGTGAACGCCGCTCTTCGGGGGTCATGTTAATTAAAAAAGACAATTCATCCTGAATGCCTTTTACTTTGTCCCAGATTCTTTTTAATCCTTCGTCAGACAGATCAAATGAAAAGTTGTTTTTCATAATACCTCCTTGTTTTATTGTTTAAAATTTGACCCTCCTAAAATACAATATTTCATAAAAAAACAAAAATAAATTGCAAAAAAAATTCTGGGTGCCAGGAAACAGGCTAAATACAAGGGATAGAAAAGGCACTGTCAGATTGTTATGTTATCAGAAACTGTTAAATGGTTACATTGTTAAAAGAAGTTTAAAGCTAAAGAATGTAGGCAGAGATCCGTATCTTGTAGAATTGGTATCACTACTTTTTCTTATCTTCAGGCAGGTGCTGAAATCCCGAGACCGGGGAAATGAAACACAAAACTTTATCACAAATGATAATAATCTGTCGCGCACTTTACGAGGCGCCTTTTGTCCGGTGGTAATCTTATTGCTATCGCTGTTGACCTTCTACGAAGGTATACCAATCGACAATTGTAACCCCGGACTATTCCTATATCAGCCTTTCAGGGGTTAGGGTCCCTTCGGAATGTTGAATGTATGCTGTATTATATGATCTCCGAGACGCGATGCATCGCGTCTCTAATACCGGCATGAAGTCAATTCGTTACCAATCCAGTTTGACCCGGAGTTTATTATACTTCAATTGCAACGCGACTAACGCTCCTGCGTATAAAACGGAATGACTGTTAGATTTCTCTGCCTGCTTCCGACTGATGAATGTTCCTCTCTTCTCATCTTTCCGTTTTCTCTCCTTCTCAACTCCCCCTCATTTTCCAGTTTTCCCATCTTCCCAGTTTCTTGTCTTCTCATATTCTCCGCTTCCCGTATTCCCGTCTTCTCATTTTCTCGTCTTCTCCTCTTCTCCTTCCTTCGCTCTTTCGTGCCATCGTGCCAGTCGTACCATTGTCATCAGATCACCTCACTCACCAGAAACGTGCTACCTCCCACATAAATCAGATCTTCCGAACGGGCCTGGTTGCGTGCTTCATTTAAGGCCTCGCCGGAAGCGGAATACGCTTTTCCCATCAGGCCATATTCCCCGGCTTTTAACCTTAACTCATCTTCATTCAGTGCTCTTGGTATGTCGGCCTTTGTGAAATAATACATTGCGGATTTTGGAAACAGCGGAAGGATCGCATCCAGGTCCTTATCATTGACAAAACTTAATACAAAGTGAAGTCTTCCTGCCTTCATGCCTTTCAGTTCCCGGATGTTCCATTCCAGACCGGCTTCGTTGTGTGCCGTATCACATATGATCAGTGGTGATTGCTGTAAAATATGCCAACGCCCCAAAAGGGAAGTATTGCGTTTCACATTGGCCAGTCCTCCCATCACGCTTTCCCTGTTAAGATCATACCCCAGGGAATTGAGCACCTCGATGGCTTTTAACACAGTTGCAATGTTTTTACTCTGGTAGCTTCCGGTAAGGTCGGTGCGAAGCCTCTCAAACAGCACCTTTCCTTCCCTGCTCACCTGGTAAAAGGCTTCTTCAGGCTTTTCTCTTGTTAATGGTTTCACCTTATATTCCTGATCGGCAAAAAAGATCGGAGAAATGCATTCCTCTGCCTTGGCTTTAAAAACAGCCGATGTAACCGGATGCCTCTCTCCAATCACAACGGGACTGTCGGATTTGATGATGCCGGCCTTCTCACCGGCAATGGCTTCAAGAGTATTGCCTAAAAAACGGGTATGGTCCAGGCTGATGTTCGTAATCACCGAAAGATCGGGATCCACGATATTGGTGGAATCCAGCCTGCCGCCCAAACCTACCTCCACCACGGCCACATCTACCCTTTGCTCTTTAAAATATTGAAAGGCCATGGCCACCGTCATCTCAAAAAAGGAGGCCTTGACCTGCTCAAAATAATCTCCGTTTTCCCTTATGAAGTCCACAACAAAATCTTTATCCACCATCTCTCCGTTCACACGGATGCGCTCCCTGAAATCTTTCAGATGCGGTGAGGTATACAACCCCGTCGAGTAACCTGCCGTCTGCAATACAGAAGCCAAAATGTGGGAAACAGAACCTTTTCCATTGGTTCCGCCCACATGAATGGTTTTAAAATGCCTATGAGGATGGCCGAACCGGGCGTCCAGCTTTTCGGTGGTCTCCAGGTCAATCTTGTAGGCAGCCTGCCCCTCCCGCTGATACATGGGTATCTGGCGGTACATCCAGTCTAATATCTCTTCATAATTCATATCCTATCGATGGCTTTACATAACCAGTGATCACCACTGATTATAGTGAATGCGGTCTTTTTTGAACCGGTCGGGCTGTTCTTTTTCTTCGCCGGGATAACCAAGCGAAATAATGGAAAACGGATGGATGTGCTCCGGGAGATTAAACAATTCTTTTATCCCCTTCTTTCGCTGCTCCCGTGGATGCAATCCAAGCCATACCGAACCAATCCCCTTAGCATGTGCAGCCAGCAGAATGTTCTGCGTTGCAGCGGCACAGTCAACCACCCAATAGCCCGGGCCATGCTGAAGTTCCTCATCCCCCAGCACCACGATGGCATACTGGGCATTTTTAAGCATTTTTGAATAGGGATGAATGTCCATGATCTTCTGAAATATTTCCCGGTCATCAAGAATGATAAAATGCCAGGGCTGGCAGTTCACTGCAGAAGGCGCATACATTCCGGCCTTTACAATATCCTCCACCTGACTGTATTCGATTTTATCAGGAGTATAAGTCCTGATGCTTCTTCTGGTAATCAATCCCTCATGAAATTCCATATAAAAAATTTTTTCTTTCGTTGAAAACTTCAGATTTTATTAACAATGCTACCGTTTAAAAATTGCTACATTTATATGCAAAATTAAATTCTAATATGGCAGACTCCAAAAAAATCTTCGTCATTGACACCAATGTTATCCTCCATGATTTCCATTGCATTTATAGTTTTCAGGAAAATGACATTGTCATTCCCATTGTGGTTCTGGAAGAACTGGATAAACTGAAGAAGGGGAATGACATCATCAATTTTCACGCCAGGGAGTTCACCAGGGAGTTGAACGAGATTACCGGAGACAAGCTTTTCAACGGGGGAATTTCGCTGGGAAAAGGTCTGGGCAAGCTTACAGTGGAAACCGGCAAGCCTTTCACTGAGAATATCACCGAATCTTTCCCTGAGAACACCCCCGATCACAGAATTCTGTCAATTACAGAACATGTTAAGAATAAAAACAAACGCAACGAGGTAATACTGATCAGCAAGGACATCAACCTCAGGTTGAAAGCCAAATCTTTGGGCATAAAGGCCCAGGATTATGAATCGGACAAGGTAACCGATATTGAGCCCCTCAACCGTAACATAGAGATGCATGAAGATATTGATCCCGAATTGATCAACCGGTTATACAGTGAAGAGCAAGGCATACCGGCAGAAGAATTCGGACTGAAGCCATTTGCTCATCAGTATTACATCTTTAAAAGAGACAGTTCCAGCGCCCTTGCCCATTTCGATCCCTTTGAAAATGTAATTACCCGGGTTGAGAAAAAAAGGATGTACGGGATAAATCCCAGAAATGCCGAACAAGCCTTCTCTGTAGATGCCCTGTCAAGACCGGAGGTCCAGCTTGTGGCATTAACCGGTAAAGCCGGCACGGGTAAGACGCTGCTGGCCCTGGCCACTGCGCTGCATATGGAAAAACAATTTCATCAGATCTTACTGGCAAGGCCCATAGTGCCCCTGGCCAACCGCGACCTGGGTTACCTCCCCGGCGATGTCAATGAAAAGATCACCCCCTATATGACCCCGTTGTTCGACAACCTGTCGGTGATCAAAAACAACTATAAATCGAACAGCCGGGAGTATAAGAAAATTGAGGAGATGCAGGAAAAGAAGAAGCTAATAATCAGCCCGCTCGCCTACATTCGAGGCAGAAGCCTTTCCAACGTTTATTTCATTGTGGATGAAGCCCAGAACCTCACGCCCCATGAGATCAAAACCATCATCACACGTGCGGGAGAAGGCACAAAAATGGTGTTTACCGGAGATATACAACAGATCGATTCGCCGTACCTCGACATGAAATCCAACGGCTTAAGTTATCTGACGGATAAATTGCTCGGGCAGGATATTTTTGCCCACGTGAATCTCGTTAAAGGAGAAAGAAGCTATCTGGCTGAGCTGGCCAGCAATCTATTGTAGAACCTAAAAATTCAGCCTTATGAAAAATCAGAAGCAGCTTTATATCTTACGTCACGGTAAATCATCCTGGAAATACGAAAGTATTGACGACATAGACCGCCATCTTAAGGAGAAGGGCATCCATGATGCCTACACCATGGCAAAACGGCTTAAAGAAAAAAAAATCAAACCCGACCTGATAATCAGCAGCCCGGCGGCACGGGCATTCCACACCGCATCTATATTTGCCAGAACACTGGATTATTCGCCCGAGGATATTACGATCCGAAATCATTTTTATCCGGGAGATGATAGTGAAATCATCAACACACTAAAAGAATTGGATGACCATGTGAATTCGGTGATGATATTCGGGCACAACCCCGCTTTCACCGATACTGCAAACCATTTTCTTTCTGAACAGCTTGATAAGCTGCCAACATCCGGTGTGGCCATGGTTTCTTTTAACACTTCTTCCTGGAAGAATATTGAAAAAGACAATGTGGAACAGGTGGAAATCGATTATCCCAAAAAGAAGGGATAGGCGGGATATATTTCTTATATAATTTTCGGTGGTCTGATCTAACCCGAATTATTTTTACCGCAGCTTTAGCTGCAAACAAATTTTTCATCACCTGATGATAGGTCTCGTTCTAAAAATTAAGCAATTAATCTTTTTAGATGCCCTTTCAGATCCTGCTGATTTTAGATCACTGTTGCCGGGATTTTGCCAGGGCACCCCGTCTGACCGGTTCCCGGATATAAAGACTAAAATAAATAGAGGCGAAAAATATTGACCATAAGGAGAAATTTTCTTGTTCTGCACCGGTCGGACGGGTTGGGGATGGCAGCGAAAGAGCAGGCCCATGATAAGTTAAGCCAAAAGCCAATAAGGTTTTCAATATAATTGGATTGGGCTGTCCCTAGAGCTACGGAATTCCTTATGTGGATTTTTATATCGGTTTTTGCTTGCGCTCCATGCCCATACGGTGCCTCATGATATGACGACAGTTGGAGCGCTTTAAATTCTGGTGCCTGCTCCCCGGGCACTGCCCGGGGTTACTTTAAAAGTGATAGCATAATTCTGTCGCTATTCAACGAACAGGTGTCTTCTTCCCTCGTATTTCCACCATTTATCTTCAGCTTTCACCTGTATCAGGTGCACACCGGGGTCAAAAGTGATTTCCGGTTCGGCTACCCAGATATGTTCTGAAATATGGGCATTACCCAACATTCGCCAGGGCACCTCATCAAGCTGTTCCTCCCGTTCCATAACTTTCAGTCTTGCCGGTGCTTTCTGCCGGCTTCTTTCCATAGGGATCCATTCTCCCTCATTTCCGATCCTCATTTTCACATCAGCCGAAGGCAAGGCATTAAAAATATTGGCAGTAACCTTTATTTTCTCAGTACCATCAGCAGGTATGCTTTGCGGGGCATCAATGTGCATCTGAACATCTGCAGGTCTTCCTGCTGTTTTCCATTTCATCTTCCAGTCATTTCCGTCAATATGAAGAAAAGCATAACCGTTTGGGGTCCCATCCGACATCATGGTATGAGGTATTCCGTGTTCATCAGGAGCACCCGACCACCATGCTCCGCACACAGTTCCCATACTGATCATATGATGCGGTTCATTGCCCGGAAATCCGTCTTCATTATCAATGAAGTGGTGGTAGTGCTCGTGTGTATGGGCAGCCAGCGTAACACTCCTGGGATGACTTGCGAGAAGCTTATAAAAAGCTTCCTTCTCATCCTCATCCTGCCATGCCGTCGAACCCTCATAAGGTATATGGGTAAGCAAAACAAGCAGCCGGTCCTTGTCCAGACGTTTGATCTCGTCCCTTAAAAATTCCATCTGATCTTCACCCAGGCCGGTTCTGTAATAACGCTCGTCATCCTCTACGATCCATCTTATATCGTCAAGCACAATGAAATGAGCAGGACCATAGCTGAATGAATAGTATGAAGGGCCAAAAGTGCGGTACCATGGACCGCGGGCATCGGTGTTGTTATTACCCGAAAAATCAATATCGTGGTTGCCGGGAACATATCTCCAGGGAATACCTATAGTGGAAATACTGGAGGTTATATGATCAAACAGGCTGAGATCGTCAAAGACCACATCGCCAA
>CAYNPZ010000064.1:19512-20099 GCA_964399175.1 uncultured Bacteroidales bacterium
AAAGGCTGCACCCGTGTCTGTAAGTTCGGAGATTACATCCCGTTCTATATAACCAATTTCCTTATGATCCCGGGGCTGAGTGTCGCCAAAAACCAAGACATCAAACTCATTCGGTTCTTCAGCCGGATAAAGCGGGAAATTAACCGATTCAGGCATAGGCCCTGTAAGGGACAAACCTTCATAATCTTTACCGGAAGCCCCATCCGGACTGTGCATATAGTAAAAAACCGGCATCTGGTTTTCATCAACCGGTAACCGCCAGTTGCGGGGTTTAATAACGAATACCGGCGAATTTTCTATGACTGGCAGCTCATAAACACCATCCCTGTGTGTAACTACGACATCACGGCCATTGGAAACGGCGATACCCTCGAGGGGTTCATCTACAGAGGGGTCAAAAGAACCGTTCTCTGTTTGATCATGATAAACAATGCCCTTAACGGTCTGATCGTTCTGCGCGTAAATTGTTGAATTATTTTGTAAACCAGGGAGCAGGAAAAAAACTGCTGTAAAAGAAATAATTAATAGTTGTCTCATTTTTTTGTTTTTTTAGTGGAACCCTCATCTAATTTGGACAAGCTAAAACG
>CAYNPZ010000065.1:0-20022 GCA_964399175.1 uncultured Bacteroidales bacterium
GGTCGATGATAATGTTTTTTTCTCCCTTTCCCGATATGAGAACCAACTCTGATTTGAGGCTGGGAGCTACATTTGTATCCAGTTTTTCCGTTAAAACCTGGATGGATGTATGATTATCATGCTTTTCAATGTTAAATTCCATGTATTCAGGAATGTTTATTTAAAAATCTATTGCTTTCCTTCTTCGTCTTCTTCATTGCCGCTTTCTTTATTCTCCTCTTTCTCCTCTTTATTTTCGTCCTTTTTTTCTTCCCCTTCGTCTTCTGCTTTCTTTGCTTCTACATTTTCATTTACTTCTTTTTCCTCATCTGCAGACTGCTCTTCAGACTTTGGCTGTTGCTCCTCTTCCTGACCGGCCTGAGTACTTTCTGAGGTGGCTTGTTCCTGATCTTCCTGTCCCTCTTCTGCTTTCCGGGACTTTGTTTCTTCCTGGTCTGATGCTTTTACGTCAGGAGCCTCCTCTTTTGTTTCAGTTTCCTCTTCTTTTTTTTCGGTCGATTCTTGTTTTGATTCAGCTTCTTTCTTTTCTTCAGCTTCTTTTTGAGCCTGTTCTCTTTCTTCAGCCTTTTTCTTGGCTGTTGCTCTGCTCTGACTTTGCATCTCATCTTTCAGCGAAGCCAGATCCGAAATGTCACCCAGTGTAGTTTTTTCGACGTTTTTATTGACCTTTTTCATATTTTTGCGTGTGGTCTTTGTCTGGGCTTTTTCCTTTTCACGTTTCTCATCTTCGTATACCCTGCGGTGAGAAAGCACGATCTTTTTACCTTCCTTGTTGAATTCAATTACCTTGAAAGGAAGCTTTTCATCCACTTTAGCAGTGGTCCCGTCTTCCTTGACCAGGTGCTTGGGTGATACAAATCCCTCAACGCCATAAGGCAGAGCCACCATTGCGCCTTTATCGAATACATCGATAACTGTGCCTTCATGAACGGAACCTTCGGTGAATACTTCTTCAAAGACATCCCATGGATTCTCTTCAAGCTGCTTGTGTCCGAGACTCAGCCTGCGGTTTTCCTTATCGATTTCCAGTACCACCACTTCGATTTCATCTCCAATGGAAACAAATTCTGCGGGATGGTTGATCTTCTTCGTCCAGGAAAGGTCTGATATATGAATGAGACCGTCAACGCCTTCTTCGAGTTCAACAAATACTCCAAAATTGGTGAAGTTTCTTACTGTTGCTTTATGCTTGCTGTTAACGGGGTATTTCTCTTCTATGTTTTCCCATGGGTCGGGTTTCAGTTGCTTAATGCCCAGAGACATTTTTCTTTCTTCCCGGTCGAGGGTAAGAATCTGAGCTTCCAATTCATCTCCTACCTGCAGGAATTCCTGGGCACTTCTAAGATGCTGTGACCACGACATTTCTGAAACGTGGATCAAACCTTCAACACCTGGCTGTATTTCGACAAATGCTCCATAATCTGCCAATACAACAACTTTACCTTTAACTACATCGCCAACTTTGAGATTGGGATCCAGAGAGTCCCATGGATGAGGTGTAAGCTGTTTCAGTCCGAGTGCAATCCGTTTCTTATCGTCGTCAAAATCAAGGATTACTACATTGAGCTTCTGATCAAGTTCGACGATCTCTTCGGGGTGATTAACGCGGCCCCAGGAAAGATCAGTAATGTGGATCAGTCCGTCAATTCCGCCTAAGTCAATGAATACACCATATGAAGTTATATTTTTGACAGTACCTTCCAATACCTGGCCTTTTTCCAGTTTGGATATGATCTCTTTCTTCTGCTGTTCCAGTTCTTCCTCAACAATGGCTTTGTGAGAAACCACCACATTTCTGAATTCCTGATTGATCTTCACAACTTTAAAATCCATTGTCTTGCCTACGAATGCGTCATAATCCCTGATGGGTTTAACATCAATCTGGGATCCGGGGAGGAAGGTCTCAATTCCGAATACATCAACGATCATACCACCTTTGGTACGGCATTTAATGTATCCCTGAATGATCTCATCATTTTCATAAGCTTTATTTACATTTTCCCAGGCTTTTAATGTTCTGGCTTTTTTGTGGGAAAGTACCAGTTGTCCATCTTTGTCTTCCTGGCTTTCTATATACACTTCAATGGTATCCCCGGGTTTGATATCGGGTCGGTGTCTAAGTTCATTACGGCTTACAACCCCTTCAGATTTGTAGCCAATGTTAACAACAACTTCCTTTTTGGTAACAGAAACCACTGTGCCTTCCACCACTTCTTTTTCTCTGATGGTGGAAAGGGTTTTGTCGTAAAGCTCTTCATACTTTTTTCTCTCTTGCGGATCGTATTCCGATCGCTCATGTTCAAAATTTTCCCAATCAAATTCTTCTTCCTGTTTGGTTTCTGCGGGGGCTTCGCCGGTTCCGGCTGTTTCAATGGTGTGGTAATGGGGATTGTCTTGTTCCTCCTGCACATCAATGTTCCTGTTCTCCAGTGATTCATTCTCAGCACTCTGCTTCTTCTCCTGATTCTCTTCCTGAGTGTAATCGTCTTCTCTTAAGTTTTTTCCTTCTTGTTCTTGTTGCGTCATGTAGTTTTTACCTTAATAATTAATTGATTAGACAATATTTGTTGAAATATATTGAGTTGCAAAACTATAATTTTTTATTTTATTTAAAAAATTAGTTTTCAACAAAAATTTAATGAAACAAATAATATTAATTTTCGAATAAATCGAACAGGGGATAAACGGATATTGTTCACAATATATTATTAAATTTATGTCCTAATTTCAGTTTGATGTCTGTGAGTTTGTACAATATTGTCATATTCCATAACCCGGATTCTTCCGTTTTATCCTGGAAATCCCTCCTGAATGGTAATGGCTTTGAGGTAAGGATGGTTTTGAAGTCGGAATTGGAGAATGACGGAAACGGTTTTCATGATCTCTATCCTTCAATTATTCTTTTGGAGGAGAAGAATCCCGGTGAAATTCATTTCCAAATCTATAGCAAACTGCAGGGTGAATTTCCAGGTGTTCCCATTATATCCATTATTCCCCGGAATAAAGAATGGGATGTGAATGCATTAATCCGGGGAGGAGCTGCTGATTTTATTTATGTGGATTCGGAGCCATCCGAGATATTGGCTCGCTTACAGGCCAATCTGGTTTCAAAGAACGAATTTGGGACCCTGGAAACCGATGGTTTGCGTGAAAATAAGCTTGAAAAACTCCTGCAGCAAAATCAATACGACCAGCTAAGAAGCGAATTCTGGAAATTTGCCTTTTTGTCGGAAAGTGAAAACGTTTTGCTTGAGCATCTTCTGACCCGTTTGGGTGAAACCCTGCATCTTGATCGGGTTAGCTTTTTTAAGCAACATCAGGAACATTATAAATGTAATGAACAGTGGCTTAAGGATAATTCGCACGAAAAACACAATTGGCTTGATCTGCCTCAATGGTTGCTTCAGAAATTCGTTCATCAGGATTATTATATAGTGTCTGAAAGTGATCTTCAATATCTGCAATCAGAGAACCCCCGGTATTTTAAAGATGTCAATAGCTTGTTGATCATTACCTATGGTGACATAAAAGCACCCTCAGGATTCTTTTTCCTGGAAGATTTTGACAGAAGGAAAGAATGGAACTCACAGGAGATAAAGATTGCAGGGGATCTTTCCAATATAGTAAAGCTGAAGACAGAAACACTCGAATCCACAGAAATACTGCGCAGGTCGGAGGAAAAATTCAGAATCATCACTGAAAACTCAAGGGAGTTGGTGGGTGTGCATGACCAGGAGGGAAGATTTAAATACGTTTCTCCTTCAAGTTATGAGATGCTTGGGTATTCACCCGAAGAATTGATTGGAAGCAAGCCCCGTGATTTTATTCATCCCGATGATCTTGAGGCTGCAGAGGACCAGTTTTATAAAGATATTGGAGATGACGATCTGGATAATAAATACGAATACAGAATAAAACGGAAGGATGGCCGGTATGTATGGTTTGAAACCATTACTCAGCCTATTAAGAATATAAAAGGTGAGGTGGTTGAAATCCAGACCTCTTCACGGGATATTACCGAGAGAAAACAAGCTGGACGTCAGATCCGTGAGAAAGAGGAAAAGTACCGGAACATTTTTGAAAGCATGTTTGACGTTTATCTGGAAGTGAATGTGGATAGCGGCGAAGTGATCGAGATTAGCCCTTCCGTTTATCGTATATCCGGTTATTCCCGTGATGAGCTGGTAGGAAAATCCATTCTCCCGTTTTATGCAAACCCCGAAGAATGGAGCCAGCTTAAAGATACTCTGGAAAAAAAGGACAGAATAAGCGATTTTGAAGTATCACTGCTAAATAAGGAAGGAGCAGAAGTCACCTGTTCTTATTCTGTACGGATGATAAGAGATAAGGATGGCAGGCAACAAAAGATGGTTGGCACTTTAAGGGATATTTCTGAGCGGAAACGCGCTGAAAGACAACTTGAAGAAGCAAAAATTAAGGCAGAATCGGCATCAAAAGCCAAAAGTGAGTTTCTGGCCAATATGTCGCATGAAATTCGGACTCCGATGAATGCCATCCTCGGTTTCAGTGAGGTGTTGATGAATAAAATGGAAGACGAAGAAAGCAGAAGCCATCTTGAGGCCATTCTCTCCAGTGGAAGAACCCTTTTGTCTCTGATTAATGACATTCTTGATCTTTCGAAGATTGAAGCAGGCAAGATGCAGATCAACTATGAACCCGTTGAATTGCCGGTTTTGGTTGAAGACATTCAGCATATCTTTGAAAAGAAACTTTCGGAGAAGAATCTTAGCCTGAAAATCGATATTGATAAGGATCTGCCCGGCGTATTATACCTTGATGAAGTGAGGATACGCCAGATACTCTTCAACCTTGTAGGAAATGCCATTAAATTTACCGATGAAGGATATATTAAAATTGGAGTTTATGTGAAGAAAACGGGTTCCGGACTATATCAACTAAATCTTGTGGTTAAGGATACGGGCGTTGGCATTCCCCGCAAACAACAGCGGTTAATTTTCAACGCGTTTCATCAGCAGTATGGCCAGGATTCCCGCAGATATGAAGGTTCCGGCCTTGGGCTTTCAATTACAAGAAAACTGGTGGAAAAGATGAATGGTCAGATTAAGCTTGATAGCCGGATTGGGCAGGGCAGCCAATTCGAAATCATTTTGCCTGATATTCGACGGGGTGAGCCACGGGAAGCTTCTTATTATCAGGAAACAGTTGATTATACCAATGTGGTATTTAAGCCGGCAACCATTCTTATTGTCGATGACATACAATATAATATAGAAACCATCAAAAATCTAGTGGATTCTGATAACATTAAATTTGCGGAAGCACAGAACGCTGAGAAAGCATTGGAGATTGTGAAGATCACACCCCCGGACATCATACTGATGGATTTAAAATTGCCTGATATGAGCGGGTACGAAGCTACCGCCATTATCAAATCCACCAAAAGGTCGCAATCCCTGCCAGTTTTGGCCTTTACTGCTTCAGCCATGGCCAGTGACGAAAATCAGGCTAAAAGCCTTTTTGATGATTTCATCAGCAAACCGGTAACCAAAAATGAATTGTATGCGAAACTGACCAGATATTTATCATACAGGCCTCAGGAATTAAAATCCTCAGAGGAAAAAGAAACAGCTCCGGAACAGGAAACATTGACAACGGCAGACTATAAGAAAGTGCTGGAAATACTTGAATATGATCTGATGCATGATTGGGAGGAAATAAAGGATAATCTGGTGATCTATAAAATAGAGGCTTTTCTGGAGAAGCTTGAGAGGCTGAACCGGACTTACCAATTGGAAACCCTTAACACGTACCAGAAGGAATTGTCGACCTACATGAAAAATCTGGATATTGAAAATATGGAAAGCAAAATCAGGGAATTTCCTGACAAGATAAAAGAGATTAAAAGTGGCTGAAGATTTTACAATGATTTTCTATCATTGATAAAAATATACAATTGAGAAATTTTATAAATTTATTACGCAAAAACATAGCAGATATATGGCTAAAGACTCTCAGGAATCAAAAGAGGAATCCAAGATTTTATTGATTGACGATAGTGTGCAGAACCTCAAGCTTCTGGGGAATATGCTCAGAGAAAAGGATTACCAGATTGCTTTGGCGAGAGATGGTAAGGAGGGTCTGAAACTGGCGGGGAAAATTTCTCCTGACCTGATTTTACTGGATATCATGATGCCTGAAATGGATGGATATGAGGTATGTAAGAAACTTAAAGAGGATGAGCACACCTGCGATATCCCTATTATCTTTTTAACCGCCAAGACGGCCAATGAAGATATTGTCAAAGGATTTCAGCTCGGGGGGGTGGATTATATTACCAAGCCTTTCAATAAGGAGGAGTTGTTCATGAGAATTAAAACACACCTCGATCTGAAGAAGGCTCATGATAAGATATCATCTCAGGCTGAAGCACTCAGAGAACTCAATGCCACCAAGGATAAAATGTTTTCAGTGATCTCCCATGACCTGAGGGCTCCGTTAGGCGGGATCAAGAGTATGCTGGATCTGATTTATGAGGACAATGCGGAAAAGAAGGAAATTTCAAAAAAAACCCTGGATTCTTTAAAGAACGCAGCCGATCAGACCTACAATCTCCTTGAAAATCTTCTTTACTGGTCAAGAAGCCAGAGAGGCAGCCTGGTGAACAATCCGGAGAAAGTTAATATCTACGAGCTGGTTTTGGAGAATATTGAATTGCTGCGAACCATGTCGAAAAACAAAAATATTGAGATCCGCAATGAAGTGGATGGAGATATTTATGCCTGGGCCGACCGCAACATGATCAAAACCGTTTTAAGAAATCTGATAATTAATGCAATAAAATTTACTGACGAACAAGGTAAGGTTACCATATCCAGTACGGAGAGCAACGGGAAAGTTGAAGTTCAGGTAGCAGACAACGGAATAGGGATCCAGAAAAGCAACCTGGAAAAAATACTCAACAATAAAGAATACTATACAACATTTGGTACCAAAAGGGAAAAAGGGAGCGGCCTTGGATTGAATTTATGCATTGATTTTATCAACCGGAACGACGGGGAATTATTTATTGACAGTGAATACGGCAAAGGCAGCACTTTTACGTTTACTTTGCCGGGCGTAAACCATCAGGATTGAATTAATAACCAATCACCCATAAAGTCCGCTGTTCATCAATGCAATTTTCCACTATATTGATGAGTCCTTTGTTTACCTTAATCAATCGGTCCAGATATTCTTTCCATTGTTTTTCCCATTCGGGATAATGTTTGTTCAGTTTGGCAAGAAATTCACTGCCCAGAAAGATTCCTTCAATATGGGCCTTAAACTCATCCAGGGTGTTGATGTTGCGAAGCGCATTCAGCTTCTTCTCCAGTTCGTTTTTCAGGGGTACGATTTTTCTTATGTCGTACTTTGTAGCGCCGTAAAATTCGTATAACTGGTTGCTGTTCTCGAAACAATTGATGAAGAGGTTAAAAACTTCACTTTGCATATAGGATGATTCTGAATCACCTTTTGTGTAATGCTCATTATCACCCGTGGTGTTCAATTCCACAATATTCAGATAATCCGCGTCGAATATTTCTATACGTAGATGACAATTATCCATATAGATAAGTTTAAGCTTTATTCAAAGATAATATATTTAGTCTTCTCCCCCGAATTATTCACAAAAATTCTGCCGCTATTGATGATACCAGGCTTTTCTTCAAAGATCGATCTCTGCCATAAAAAAATATTTGAAATACAAAGAATTAGTAAATTTATTATGACAATATGACTCATAATTGAAAAAATTTGAGACAATCTGTCATAATTTTTCAGTGATTTATTATTGGCAAGGCTTTTGAGAAAGGAGGGGAGAAGTCAGGAAAAGTTTAAAAAAGGAGGTAAAAAAATGAATCTAAATAATTTCACCATAAAGTCACAGGAAACCCTGCAGAAGGCTTTTTCTATTGCCGAGAGCAATCAGAACCAGGCAATAGAAAATGGTCATTTGCTAAAGAGCTTATTGAGTGAAGCTGGGGATGTGGCCGGTTATTTACTTAAAAAACTAAACGTTAATACGGAGAATCTTGAGAAGGCACTGGACAGCATATTGAACTCCTATCCGAAAGTATCAGGAGGTGGGGAGCCTTATCTTTCGAATAATGCCAACAAGGCATTACGGCAGGCCATGAACTATTCGAAAGATCAGGGCGACAAATTCGTTTCTGTCGAGCATATCTTACTGGGAATTCTTTCTGCCGGAGACAATGTTTCCCAGTTGCTCAAGGACAGTGGGGTAAGCGAGAAAGAACTGAACAAGGCCATTGAAGAACTCAGGAAAGGATCGAAGGTTGATAGTCAGACTGCAGAGGATCAGTTTGACGCATTGAACCGCTATGCGATCAATTTAATTGAACGTGCCAGAAACGGCAAGCTTGATCCTGTTATAGGAAGGGATGATGAAATCAGGAGGGTACTCCAGATCCTTTCCAGAAGAACGAAGAACAACCCGGTACTTATAGGTGATGCTGGGGTTGGTAAAACCGCTATTGCCGAGGGGATTGCACACCGCATAGTAAGTGGTGATGTACCGGAGAATTTGAAGAGCAGACAGATTTATGCCCTGGATATGGGATCATTAATTGCCGGAGCAAAATATCAGGGTGAATTCGAGGAACGGGTTAAAGCCGTAGTGAAAGAAGTTACAGAGTCTGAGGGAGAGATTGTCCTTTTTATCGATGAGATTCATACATTGGTAGGAGCAGGCAGAACGCAAGGGGCCATGGATGCCGCCAATATTCTGAAACCTGCATTGGCCCGCGGCGAATTAAGGGCCATTGGGGCTACTACCCTCAATGAATATCAGAAATATATTGAACAGGATAAAGCACTGGAGCGCAGATTCCAAAAGGTGATCATTGATGAGCCGGATGAAACCAGTGCCATATCCATTCTCCGCGGTATAAAAGAACGGTATGAAAATCATCATAAGGTTCGTATAAAGGACAATGCCCTGATCGCAGCGGTTGAGTTGTCCAAACGGTACATAACCGACAGGTACTTGCCGGATAAGGCCATTGACCTGATTGATGAGGCTGCTTCCAAGTTAAGGCTGGAAATGAATTCACTACCAGAAAGCATCGACGATATTGAAAGGAGAATACGTCAGCTCGAAATTGAAAGAGAGGCCATTAAACGTGAAGGGGGCAATAAGAAATCCGAAGAGTTGGATGAACAAATTGCCAATCTGAAGGAAGAACGCAATCAGTTGCGTTCCAAATGGGAGCAGGAAAGAAACATCATCGATCAGATACAGAAGAACAAGGAAGCCATCGAAAATTACAAGCATGAAGCCAAGATAGCTGAAAGAGAAGGTGACTATGGAAAGGTTGCTGAAATAAGGTATGGAAAGATAAAAGAGGCTCAGGATCAGGTTGAGAAACTGCAAAAAGATCTTCAGGAAATACAGGGTGAAGGTGCTTTGATAAAAGAAGATGTTGAAGATGAGGATATAGCAGAAGTAGTTGCAAGATGGACCGGCATACCTGTAAGCAAGATGATGCAGAGTGAAAAGGAAAAGCTTCTGAAACTTGAAGATGAACTTCACAAAAGGGTAGTAGGCCAGGACGAAGCCATAAATGTGGTTTCCGACGCTGTGCGTAGAAGCCGGGCAGGTTTGCAGGATGCCAACAGGCCCATCGGCTCGTTCATTTTCCTCGGAACTACTGGTGTTGGTAAAACTGAACTTGCAAGGGCTCTGGCCGAATTCCTCTTCGATGATGAGGATATGATGACCCGTATTGATATGTCGGAATATCAGGAACGACATACCGTGTCGCGACTTGTGGGAGCGCCGCCGGGATACGTAGGTTATGAGGAAGGTGGCCAGCTGACGGAAGCTGTCCGAAGAAAACCCTATTCGGTTATTCTTCTGGATGAAATAGAAAAAGCCCATGCAGATGTTTTCAACATACTGCTTCAGGTCCTCGATGATGGACGTCTGACTGACAATAAAGGCAGGATAGCTGATTTCAAAAATACCATCATCATCATGACATCAAATGTTGGATCTCATTTGATCCAGGAAAAGATCGACAATCTTACGGATGAGAACCGTGAAGAAGTCATGGAGGATGTAAAAAACCAGGTTTTCCAGATGCTCAGACAAACCATCAGACCTGAGTTTATTAACCGGATAGATGAAATTGTCACCTTTGCTCCGTTAACAAGAGAGCAAATCAAACAGATTGTCGGATTGCAGTTTGAAAGGATCAAGAATATGCTTTCTAAGCAACATATTGATATTGCGTTGACTGATAAAGCAGTTGAAGCCCTTGCCGACCGGGGATATGATCCTCACTATGGCGCACGGCCTGTAAAACGGGTAATTCAGAAAACAGTTGTGAATCAATTATCCAGAGAAATCCTGGCCGGCAACATCGACAAGGACAAAAAGGTAATCGTTGATTACGACGGTGAAAATATCGTCTTTTCCAACTAAACCACATTTAAAAAGCCGTTCCGTTTCATCGGAACGGCTTTTTAAATCTCTACTGGAAACTCTTCACGCATTCTTCGACATTGTCATATATCTCAAAGACATTGTGAAGCTGCAGCAGTTTGATTAGCTCCATTACATCGGGTGAAACGTTGCAGATTTTAAAACTGCTGTTGTTATTCTTTGCATTCCGAAGGATTGAAAGTAAAGCCCCAAACCCGCTACTGTCAATGTATTCTATACCCTCAAGGTTAAGAACCAGGTTCTTTCCACTCTTATTCAGATATTGTGCCATTTCTTCTTTCAGGGACTGAGCAACCAGAATGTTGAGTTTGCTCACGTTCTCAAAAGAAAGTATTTCCACTCCGTTTCTTTTTTCACTTTTCAGCATACATTAAAGATTTTTGGAAGTTAATAACTCATATTTATATTTTGAATTCACATATATTTCTCCTGCCACTAATTCATTACAAATATATCAAATTAATTTAACAAAATTATCCAAAAAAGTAAAATGTTTATATTAAGCAGGTTTATAAAATCATTCGAAGAGTGTAATATGGCGTATTTTACAAATGTTTTTTTATATTTAAAATTATTGCTACATTAGTCTGCCAAAGTAAATAAAGACACTGAAGATGAAAAAAGGCATCATACTTATTATTTCCTGTATTTTATTCATTCATTTTGCTGTTGGACAATCAATCGACAAGAACACAAAAGTCCGATTCAACAGGGCTGTAGATTATATCAGCAAGGACAATTACGTAAAGGCTATCCAGAGCCTGGATTCTGTCCTGCAAAAAGTACCCCATTTCAAAACAGCTTATCTGGAAAGGGGAAAGCTTCTTTTTCAGATCGACAGCACAGAACAAGCCTTCCGTGATTTCACCCGGGCGGTTTTTCTCGATGAAAGCCTGGGAGAAGCCCATTTTTATAAGGGCTATATTCAATTTAAGAACAACAGGCCCGATTCAGCCATAAAAGAATTAACCATGGCACTGGAAAAAAATTACAGGAAGCCCGAAGTATACTATGTAAGAGGTTTGGCAAATTATGATCTCAAAGATTATAACAATGCCATCACTAATTTCAATCAGGCTATTGATGCTGATTATGACTTTGCTTATGCCTACAATGACCGTGGTAGCGCAAAAATGCATACGGGAGATTATCAGGGAGCCATTCAGGATTTTAAAAAGGCAGTTTCGTATAGTGATGAATTGGCATTTGTTTATAATAATTTGGGCAATGCCCAGATTCAGGTATCGGATTATCAAAGTGCCATTGATAATTTTTCCCGGGCAATCGAGCTTGATCCCAATTATTATAAGGCCTATATAAACAGAGGCCGGGTGCGGACCATTATGGAAAATTATGAGGAGGCCACTACCGATCTAAAAAAAGCGGTTCAAATCCATCCGGATGATTCAAAGGCATACAACAACCTGGGCATATTATACCTTAAGCAGATGGAGTTTAAAGAGGCCACTCAACAATTCAGCAAGGCTATAGAACAAGATGATTCCTTTGCCAAAGCCTATCTCAACAGGGGGATGGCAAAAGAAAACCTTGGTGACCTTGATGAAGCCTGCAAGGATTGGAAGATGGCCGACGAACTGGGTTTGAGTAAAGCCGATAAATACCTGAAAGATTGTAAATGATTTATCAATAATGAAATACTGTTCAATGAAAAAGATCGTCCTGTTTTTTCTCTCGTTTTTTGTTGTTTTTCAGTTTATCTCTTCTGAAGTTCAGGCGCAGCAAGATGTAAGAATTAAAAGAAGTAATTTCAGGGTAGAGGGAAAACAAGGTTTTCGGCCTGCATGGAAAAGCAGGAGAGAAGGAGATAATTATTATGACAAAGGTCCCGGCCAGTACAAACAGGCTTTGGAACATTTTCTGAAAGCATATAAATACAACCCGGATAATGCGGCTTTAAACTACAAGATTGGAGTCTGTTATTTTCAACTTAAAAATAATGAAAAAGCCATAAAGTTTTTCAATGAAGCCCTGGCCGCTAATGAAGAAGTAGCCATTGATATATTTTACCTGTTGGCCAGAGCTTATCATTTCAGTTATGAATTTGAGAATGCCATAAGCAATTACCAACGCTGTCTGGAGCCTGATATCATTAAAGATTTGGATGTAAACCAGGACCGGATCAATGTATACATCCGCCAGAGCAACAATGCAAAAGAGTTGGTGAATGACCCGGTCAGGGTAAATTTCAATAATATGGGCGAACACATCAATTCTCCCTATGATGATTATGGTCCTGTATTTAAGGGCGATTCGGTACTTTATTTTACTTCAAGACGAAATAATGAAAAGACCAATAAGCGATGGCCCGGTGACCAGAGATTCTACAGCAACATCTACCGCTCAGAACGCCAAGGTGAAGAATGGCAGAAGGCCGAACTGGTTTCTACTGAAATATACTCCCGACATAACAATGCCATAGTGGAAGCTACCTCCGGCCCTCGCAGGGTATACGTTTACCGGTCAGAAGAAGATGGTGGTGACATCTATTACTATGAACACAATGGCAGAAGATGGAGAGGACCCAGAAATTTTTCCAACCTGGTTAATACCCCGGCCAAGGAAAGTTCCATGTGTTTTACCAAGGATGGCAGCCGGGTCTATTTTGTATCCGATCTGGATGAAAATGCCAGGGGCAGGAAGGATATCTTTTACAGCGAGAAAAATGAAAATGGAAAATGGTCATATCCGGTTAATTTGGGTGCACCCATCAATACCTCACTGAACGAGGAGGGAGTATTTGTGAATGGCACAGGGGATAAGCTGTATTTCAGTTCCGAAGGACATAATTCTATGGGGGGCTACGATATTTTTGTGGCTGAAAGAGATGCTGCCGGAGATTGGCAGGAACCTGAAAACATCGGGCATCCTGTGAATACACCCTATGATGACGTGTTATTCAGGATGATTGAAGGGATTAACAATAAAGGATATTATGCCACTATAAAAGAAAAAGGTTATGGCAGGAAGGATCTTTATGAAGTCATTTTTCTGGGAGAAGAAAAGGAATATGAATCTTCTTTGGCCCGTGATCCGATTGCCTGGGAAGTAAAGCCGGATAAGGAACTCTTCTACAGATCTCCTGATAAGCTGGCCATTGATACCACCATCTATCTTTCCGGTCATATTATGGATACGCTGGCAGGAGAGGGGGTTCAGGCCAAGGTCGAGATCATCGATAACCAGGAGAATAAAGTGGTGGCCACCCACCTTACCGACACCAACGGTAGATATCTTGTCAGGCTGCCCGAACAAAGGCGGTATGGAGTTGAGGTTACGGCAAAGGATTATTTGTTCTTTGCCCGCAACTTGAACCTGAATGAGATGGAAACGGTAAATGATACCATCTATAAAGATTTCTTGCTGGATAAAGTAGAAGTAGGGAAGAAGGTGGTACTGGATAACATCTATTTTGAGACCAATAGTGCCGAATTGAAGCCTTCTTCCTATCCTGAGCTGGATAGAGTAATTAAGCTGATGAAGAACAATTCGGGACTGAAACTGGAAATATCCGGACATACCGATAACGTGGGCTCTTATCTTGCGAATAAGAAGTTATCGGAAAGCAGGGCGAAAAGTGTGGTGGATTATCTGGTGAAACATGGGATAAATGAAACCAGACTTACCTACAAGGGATATTCTTTCACCCGGCCCGTTGCAACCAATGAAACTCCCGAAGGAAGACAGCAAAACCGACGGGTAGAATTTGAGATTTTGGAGAAGTAACAGGATTTACCATAAGTTATGTGTAAATTTATTTTATAATAAAGGAGTCATCCAGTGGCTCCTTTATTCATGGTACAATTTGTAAACAAAAAAAATTTAAAATTTTTATTAGCTTTGCTCCAACAGTAACAAACCAATATCTTTGATGGTCATGAAAAACACTCCACTTATAGAAAAACATAAACAGCTTGGTGCTAAAATAGTTGAATTTGCCGGTTTCAATATGCCCATAGAATATACCGGCATTAATGATGAGCATATAACTGTTCGTGAAAAAGTAGGCATTTTTGATGTTTCCCATATGGGAGAATTCTGGATAACCGGTCCCAATGCTTATGATTTGATACAAAAGGTTTCCGCTAATGATGCGGCGAAATTGTATCCCGGAAGGGCTCAGTACAGTTGTTTGCCCAACGGAAAAGGAGGGCTTGTAGATGATTTTCTGGTTTATCAGTATGCCGATCAGCAATACATGGTGGTTGTGAATGCAGCCAATATTGAAAAAGACTGGAACTGGTGGAATCAACAGAATACAATGAATGCCGAACTGGAAGATGCATCTGACAGGATGGCTTTGCTTGCCGTTCAGGGACCAAATGCCTTAGCAACGCTTGAAAAGCTGACCGACGAAGACCTGGCCTCGATGAAGCCTTTCCGTTTTAAGGTGAGTAAGCTGGCAGGAGTGGATGATGTCATTATATCGGCAACAGGATATACCGGTGAGCATGGTTTTGAACTCTATACCTATAATGAAGGAGTGGAACAATTGT
Source organism: uncultured Bacteroidales bacterium (assembly GCA_964399175.1). Lineage (GTDB taxonomy): Bacteria > Bacteroidota > Bacteroidia > Bacteroidales > UBA12077 > JAGXLC01. The sequence goes on from CAYNPZ010000065.1 coordinate 15,004, forward strand.
GGGATGCCATCCTGGAAGCCGGAAAAGAATATGGAATCAAGCCTGTTGGACTTGGCGCACGGGATACCCTGAGACTGGAAGCCGGCCTGTGTCTTTACGGGAATGATATTGATGAGACCACCTCACCCATTGAGGCAGGACTCAGTTGGGTTGTCAAGTTTAAGGATTATAAGGATTTTATTGATAAAGATTATCTGTGGAAACAGAAACAGGAGGGAGTATCAAGGAAACTGATTGGCTTTGTTCTGAAAGATAAAGGGATCCCCCGTCAGCATTATGAAATTATAAATGATAAGGAAGAAACCATTGGCGAGGTTACTTCCGGAACCATGTCGCCTATGCTCAGGAAAGGAATTGGAATGGGTTATGTTCCCCCTGCTTATACAGGGGAAGGCACAGAGATTTTCATCAAGGCGAGAAACAAAAAGCTTGCGGCTGAAGTGACGAGTATGCCAATTTTTAAAAAATAAGAAGGATCCGGAAGAAAAGAACTGATTCTTAAACTATCAGATAGAGTTTAGAATTTCGGAATTACCTGCCTGCCGGCAAGGCAGGGATATTAGAATTTCATTCTCTACAAATAAATGAAGGAAAATTAAAAGTAATCCAAATATTATGGGAAATTCCCGAAGCAAACTGGAGGTGGTTTTTTCGCCAGATTTATTCAAATATTATGAAAACCAGAAAGCCAATGTCGTCATTGTTGACATTTTGCGTGCAACCTCTGCCATCTGTACAGCTTTTGAGAACGGAGTGGATCAGCTCATCCCGGTTCCGACGAGGGAAGAAGCCAGGATATACAAGGAAGAAGGCTACATGGTTGCAGCCGAAAGGGATGGAAAAGTACTCGATTTTGCTGATTTCGGCAATTCACCGTTTAACTTTATCCCGGAAAATATAGCCGGGAAAAAGGTTGCCTACAGTACAACCAACGGCACAAAAGCCATTCACCAGGCACGCTATAATAAAATGGTAATCATTGCTTCGTTTTTAAATCTTTCGGCAGTTGCCAACCTGCTGGCTGAAAAACAGAATGATGTGCTTATTCTTTGTGCGGGCTGGAAAGGAAAATTCAGCCTGGAAGATACGGTATTCAGCGGAGCGCTCACTGAAAAACTTCTTGGTTCCGGAAAGTTTTACACCATTTGTGATTCCGCCACTGCTGCTCTCGATCTTTGGCACCTGGCCAAACCCGATATAATGAACTACGTGGATAAGGTTGCTCAGCGTGAAAGACTAAGAAAACTGAAGCTGGATGATGTGTTGGAATACTGCCATAGTGCCGACTCATCGGAGAAAGTACCTGTCTTCCACAACGGTGTCATAGAAGAATACCGGAAACTCGCCGGCATTGGCGAAAAATAGATTCCCTTAAGATATTTTGCTTAAGTATCTGCAATAAATATAAGCATTTGCAGAGACAGACCCCAGATTATTTTTGTTAATAATTGGAATGTATGTTAAATTTATATATCTTTGGAGTCCATTTAGGTATATGCCTGAATTTTAAAAAATTTAAAATTTTTTCAACTATGAAAAAACACAACTTTTACGCAGGACCATCTATTATGCCTGATTACACTGTTGAGAAAACAGCCGAGGCAGTTAAGGATCTTGACGGAATTGGACTGTCGGTGATGGAAATATCACACAGGAGTAAGGAATTTGAAGGAATTATCAAGGAAGCTCAACAATTGTTCAAAGAATTGTTGGATATTCCTGATGGTTACCATGTATTGTTTTTGGGTGGGGGAGCCAGCACTCAGTTTTTAATGGTCCCCTATAATCTGTTTAACAAGAAAGCCGCTTACCTCAATACGGGTAACTGGGCCAAGAAAGCCATTAAGGAAGGGAAATTCTTTGGTGAGGTTGATGTCGTTGCCTCTTCTGAAGATAAAAATTTTGCATACATCCCCAGGGATTATAATGTACCGGATGATGCAGATTATTTTCATATCACTTCCAACAATACCATTTACGGAACAGAAATTAAGGAAGATCCGGATGTGAACGTACCACTTGTAGCGGATATGTCTTCGGATATTTTCAGCCGGCCGATAGATGTATCGAAATACGCGATCATTTATGGAGGCGCCCAGAAGAACCTGGCACCTGCGGGTGTAACGTTTGTCATTGTTAAGGAAGACGTTTTGGGTAATGCAGGTCATGATATTCCTACAATTATGGATTATAAGACCCACATTGACAAGGGCTCCATATTTAACACTCCGCCGGTACTTCCGATTTATTCAGCCCTTCAAACGCTCAATTGGCTTAAAGGCAAGGGAGGAGTTGAAGGAATGAATAAGATCAACAAAGAGAAAGCCCAAATATTGTATGATGAGATCGAAAGAAATAAATTGTTCCAGCCTACCGTAAAAGATGAAAGAGACCGTTCCCTGATGAATGTCACTTTCGTCATGAATGAAGATTATGCGGATCTTGAACAAGAATTCTTCGACTTTGCTACAGAAAGGGGCATGATTGGTATTAAAGGCCATCGTTCGGTAGGTGGATTCCGTGCTTCTATGTATAACGCGTTGCCTAAAGAAAGTGTAGAGGCATTGATAGATGTGATGAAGGAATTTGAAAAGAAGAAAGCATAATATTTTAGAATCCAGGTGGGTAAGAAACATTTCTTGCCCACTTTTAAAACCATAAAATCATGAAAAAATTATTAGTGGCTACAGAAAAACCATTCCACCCCAATGCAGTGGAAGGGATAAAGGATATTTGTTCAAAAGCAGGATATGATTTCCAGCTTCTTGAAAAGTACAGTGATAAATCAGAACTGTTAGATGCGGTTAAGGATGCAAACGCATTAATTGTCAGAAGCGATAAGGTCACGAAAGAAGTCATCGATGCCGGTGAGAATCTTGAAATTGTTGTACGCGGCGGTGCAGGTTACGATAATGTGGACCTGGATGCAGCCAGCGCCAAAAATATCGTAGTGATGAATACACCCGGTCAAAATTCCAATGCCGTTGCTGAACTGGCATTGGGAATGATGGTGTATCATGCCCGGAATCATTTCAACGGCAAGGCTGGAACAGAACTGAGAAACAAAACTCTCGGAATGCAGGCTTTTGGCAATGTAGGCCAGTTTGTGAATGAAATAGCCCAGGGATTTAACATGGATGTTTATGCATATGATCCCTTTATTGATGATTCTGAGATCAAAAAGCACGGGGTAAAACCTTTGGCTTCGGCGGAGGAGCTATACAAGACCTGTCAGTATGTTTCGCTGCACATTCCGGCCAATGAAAAAACCAAGCAATCCATTGGCTATGATCTGATGAAGCTGATGCCTGAAAATGCCGTGCTTGTCAACACGGCCAGGAAGGAGATTATTGACGAGGATGGTCTGCTGAAGATCATGGAAGAACGCGATGATTTCCATTACATTTCTGATATTGCACCCGATTGCAAGGAAACCTTCGAACAAAAATATGAAGGCAGATTTTTCTTCACACCGAAAAAGATGGGTGCCCAAACGGCAGAAGCCAATATCAATGCAGGTATCGCGGCAGCCAATCAGATCAAAAATTATTTCGAGAATGGCGATACCACGTTTAAAGTAAACTAAAAAGGACTACATTTTATGGCTACAGTAAAACCATTTAAGGGAATACGCCCACCGAAAGATATAGTTGAGGAGGTGGCATGTTTGCCCTACGATGTAATGAATACTGAAGAAGCGCGTGAAATGGCAAAAGGGAAGGAACGTTCCCTTTTGCACATTACACGTGCAGAGATTGATCTTCCGAAAGGCACCGATATTCATTCCCAGGAAGTGTATGACCGTTCAAGGGATAATTTCAGGAAATTCCAGGAAAGGGGCTGGCTGAAGGAGGAGGGAAAGCCCAAATTTTATATCTACGCGCAAACGATGAACGACCAAACACAGTATGGAATTGTGGGCGCTGCTGCCGTGGACGATTACCTGAACGGGGTGATCAAAAAACATGAGCTGACCCGCCCGGAAAAGGAGGAAGACCGGATGAAGATCATCCGCGTCAACAATGCCGACCTGGAGCCGGTTTTCTTTACTTTTCCAGCGGTGAGGGAAATTGATGAAGTGATCAATCAGGTGGTTAACAATCAGGAACCGGAATACGATTTTGTTGCCGATGATGGTTTTGGACATCACTTTTGGGTAATTGATGATGATGAAACCAATCGGAAAATAGAACAATTGTTTTCCGAGAAGGTTCCTTATACCTATGTGGCCGACGGTCATCATCGTACTGCCGCCGCCGCGCTGGTTGGCAAGGAGAAGCGGGAGAACAATCCCAATCATACGGGTGATGAGGCTTACAATTACTTTATGGCCGTTCATTTTCCGGATAATCAACTTCAGATACTCGATTACAACCGTGTGATCAAGGATCTGAACAACCATACTCCGGAACAATTCATCGAGCGCCTGAAGGAGAGCTTTGAGATTGAGGAAAAAGGCAGCGAGCCTCACCGGCCGCAGAAACTGCATGAGTTTTCCATGTATCTTGAAGGAAAATGGTATAAGCTGACGGCACGGGAAGGAACCTATGATGATAACGACCCCATTGGCGGTTTGGATGTTACCATCCTGACCAATCAGGTGCTGGAGCCGATACTGAACATTCAGGATCTGAGAACTTCTGACCGGATCGATTTTGTCGGAGGCATCCGTGGCCTGAAAGAGCTTAAACGCAGGGTTGACAGTGGAGAGATGAAGGTGGCATTTGCCTTACATCCTGTTTCACTCAAACAGCTAATGGATATTGCCGACACCGGCAACATCATGCCGCCCAAAACCACCTGGTTTGAGCCCAAACTAAGGAGCGGGCTGGTATTGTATAAATTTGAAGATTAGATTTTTTCTTTTCAAACTACAATAATTGAAAACACGTCGCTTTAAGAAAGGCGGCGTGTTTTTATTTCATCCGGCGGCTGCCGGATTTCGGCTTAATACAGGGGATCAGGTCATTCAGTAATTGTACCGGTTTTTCTGATTCAGCTACCTCGGAATTTGTTTAG
>CAYNPZ010000066.1:0-19800 GCA_964399175.1 uncultured Bacteroidales bacterium
TAAATTTCTTTAAGCGTCATAAAGAAGACATAATTGGATTTTTTATTGCCTGGGGATTCGTTGGGTTTCTCGTATTTATCGCCTGGTTGATCATTCAATTCTGAAATGAGAAAGATGGTTTATTCCAAATTTAGACGTGTGATTGATATAAAAGCAGGAATTCGGGGAGAGTTCATAAAAAAATATTATAATTATGTCTCAAATAAATAGGATTATCAAGCTTACATTAATTTTTACATCATTAGTGATCTGTTTTGCAAATTGTATTCCATCTGAAGAGAAAAGTGAACTGGTCCGTCACCTTGAATCCATTTTTTATGATTCCTCTTTTGTAAAAATACCGCCAAAAGAGTTCAATGTAAAGGACTATGGTGCGAAAGGGGATGGGGTAATTCTTAATACAGACGCCATACAACAAACTGTTGATGAAGCCTCTGAAGCCGGCGGGGGCAAGGTAATATTTCCGGAGGGCACTTATTTATCCGGCGCCCTTTTTATTAAATCAAATGTAGAGTTACACATTGATGAAGATGTTACCATCAAGGCCATACAGGACGACGATGCTTTTCCTGATATCTGGACCCGGATTGCAGGTATTGAGATGGAATGGCCGGCTGCCCTTATCAATGTAAACAACGCAGAAAATGTCAGAATTTCCGGGAAAGGAACTATCGATGGTAAAGGCAAATACTGGTGGGATAAGTTTTGGGGTGATCCTCCACGAACAGGTGGAATGTTTCTCGAATACAAAAAAAGGGATTTGCGCTGGGCGCTTGATTATGATTGTAAACGGGTAAGACCGCTTGTAGTATATAAATCTGAAAATGTGAGTCTTAAGAGTTTTAGAATCGAAAGGTCTGGCTTTTGGGCTGTGACTTTAACGTATAGCCGCAGAGTGCATGTTAATGGTATAGTGATAAGAAATAATATTGGCGGGGAAGGGCCAAGTTCGGACGGCATAAACACCGATTCTTCCGTAGATATTTTGGTTGAAAATTGCGATGTTGATTGTAATGATGATAACTTCGCATTGAAATCAGGCAGGGGTGCAGATGGACTTAGGGTAAATAAACCTGTTGAAGATGTGGTATACAGAAATAACCTTTCAAGAGCCGGACACGGCTTATTTACCATTGGCAGCGAAACAGCAGGGGGTATGAAAAATATAGAAGTTTACGGTCTTGAAGCTGAAGATACCCAATACGGCATCCGTTTTAAATCAGCAAAAGTGCGAGGAGGCGTTATTGAAAATATCCATTTTCACGATATTAAAATGAATGGTGTACCTTATCCTTTTTATTTTGAGCTTAACTGGTTCCCCTCTTATAGCTATCCCGAAATTCCGGAAGAAATACCTGAAGAAGAAATACCCGGGCACTGGAAAAAACTTACTGAAAGAGTGAAACCTAAAGAACGTGGCATTCCGGAATTCAGGGATCTTGTCTTTGAAGACATTACTGTCAAAAATGCCAAACAGGCATTTTATGCAAATGCCTATCCCGAAAAGCCTATACACAATCTTCACTGGGAAAATATTGCTGTCCAGGCCCGGAAAGCCGGAGAAATTGCCTATGCCGAAGACTGGACTATGGAAAATGTGACGATGCAAACCAAAAACGGTGAAGAGGTGACCTTAAACAATTGTAGTGATATTCAGCTTCCATCGGTTATTTCGAATGTAAATGAAGAAAACTAAACAGATATGCCGGATAAAAAAAGATACAGTTCAACGTGCCCTCTTTGTAACAATAATAAATTGTTAAAGCTGTAATACAGTTTTAGAGATCTAACGCTTTTGATGATAAAAATATTCACTATTGTCCTCGGATAGGAGATAGATCTAAAATCTGGTCAACTATATTGACTTGAATACCATGTCAATAATAATAAATAAGTTTATTTGACAAACTTGAAATCATGGAACAATCCCGGAGAGATTTCTTAAAAAAGGCAGCATTAGGCTCTGCCGGAGTTTTAATGTTAAATCAGTTGGGTTTTGATAAAACCTGTTTAGCCCGTGAGAAAATTAGTATTTTATCAAACACAGGTTCGGGGGTGCAGTCGGATTCCTTAGATATTTTAGGTAAACGTGACAGGAAAGTTCTGTGGTCCTATTTGATGCGCATTTCCGCCAAGCAATACGCTGAGAGAGATGAAGAATTTGACGCAGTCCTGGAATCGTGCGACAAGTTGATTAAGCGGCGCAATGAATTGAAAGAGGTATATTTGGATCTGATCGGCCAGCTGCCCGAAAAGAAAAATCCATTGAATGGGAAGGTTACCGGAATAAACGAGCGGGACGGTTACCGGGTGGAGAATGTCGTCTATGAGAGCCGCCCAGGTCACCGGGTTACGGCCAATTTGTATATTCCTGCAGAAGGGAATGGACCGTGGCCGGGCGTGCTGGTCGCCTGTGGCCACACTGATACAGGGAAAGCCTCTTATTATCAGTCAATGTCAGCACTTCTGGCAAAGAACGGTATGGTGGCCCTTTGCTACGACCCGATTTGTCAGGGCGAACGTTATCAGTATTTTGAAAAGCGTCATGGCACAACCGGACATACTTTGCTTAATCTTGGGGCCCTCCTTGTGGGTCGAAGTGTGGTAGGATACGAAGCCTGGGATGGGGTTCGCTCGATAGACTACCTGCTCAGCCGGCCGGAAGTTGACAAGGATAAACAGGTCGGGTTGACTGGCACGAGCGGGGGTGGAACCCAGACAACCTTCCTGATGGCTCTTGACGGCCGCATTGGCCCGGCGGCTCCTTCCTGCTACCTTATGCGTCACCATCGTCTGTACGAGACGTTAGGTCCGTCGGATGGCTGCCAGCATTTACCTTGCGAAGGGAAATATGGTATTGATCGGGCCGATTATGTGTTAATGCATGCACCTGAACCAACAGTTATTCTTGCCGCCAGGCGAGATAGTCTTTTTGAGATTCAATCTGCCCGTGAGGTGGGGGCAGATGCGGAAAAGATGTACGCAGCACTTGGCGAAAGCGAATGTTTCGAGTTTTTCGAAAGCGATACTGAACACGGTTTTACACCCCCACACAGAGAAAAAGCTACCCGGTGGATGCGCCGCTGGTTGTGCAACGAGGACAAGATAGTGCCAGAGGAGAATGATGTTAAGAAATATCCTGACCATCTCAAAAAGCTTGAAGGACAGCTTCAATGTACACAGAGCGGACAGGTGCTCAAAGAGTTTTCCGACGAGAAGAGTGTGGCGGATTTGAATTTCATGCGTGCCCGCCAACTGAGCGGGGCACGGGAGGAATTTTGGGAGAATCACAGTACTGACGAATGTCTGGCAAAAATCCGCCGGTTAATCGGTTGTCGACAAGAAACCGGCGAGATTAAGGTGAAAGAAGCGGGTTCGCTGGATCGCGACAGTTGCCACATCAAAAAGCTGGTTATCGAGCGTGAAGGTGAAGTTCCTGTCCCCGCCCTGTTGTTTGTACCTTTAAATTGTGAGGGCGAACTTCCGGCTACGCTATATGTAGATGGACGCGGCAAGAAAAAGGAAGCGGGGACGGATGGCGCTGTTATGCAATTGGTGAATCAAAACCGCATAGTACTATCAATTGATACCCGTGGCTTCGGAGAAACAGCTGATCATGGGAGTAAAGGCAAACACTGCAACACTGAACACCGGGTTGCAGTTTTGGCCCGCGATATAGGACGTCCTCTTATGGGCCAGAGAGTCGAGGACATCATGGCGGCGCTGGATGTGTTGGTAGAGCAGTCTAATGTTAACCCCTCAGAAATCGAAGCCATTGGTGTAGAACGTGCAGGTCCGGTGGTGCTGCATGCCGCTGCACTGGATAACCGGATCGGAAGCGTCACGCTTGAAAATTCCATTAAAAGCTGGATCGATGATGTTGTTGCCAGGCCGAAAATACACGACCTTATCGGTCATGTAATACCCGACGCTCTTGAGTATTATGATCTGCCGGATCTTGTGGAAACCATTAAACCGCGGAACGTTGAGCATAAGTGACAAGTGAGGCTAATGCAGATTATATATAGGATACAATCTATTTGCCATAATTTGCTGATTAGTTTTAACAATAATAACGCGATGAAAATAGAGAAAGCCATTCAATCAAAGTAGATTTCAAATTTGTAATATGATATGAGAATCACTTAAGTTTTCATAAAATAGCATTGAGAACTTGATAAACACAAATTCGAAACTGGAAATTGTTAAAAAAATGCTTATGAAACGACGAAAATTCATCAAAGACATTGCAGTAGGCAGTACGCTTTCTATGCTCCCCTTATCATGGGTATTGGGGAAAGATAAACAGGACATAGCGGCCCTACAACCTGCCCAAGGTCCTGTTTATAATATAGAAAATTTCGGAGCCAAAGGAGACGGAACAACATTGAATACTGAATCCATTCAAAAAGCCATCAATACTTGCCATGCAAATGGAGGAGGTACTGTATATTTTCCTGCCGGCAGGTATCTTTCAGGTACAATAGTTTTTAAGAGCAATGTCACCCTATCTCTTGGTGCTGGAGCGGTGCTGCTGGGTAGTACAAAACTAAGACATTTTCCTGAGAAAACACCTGAGTTTCGTTCCTATACAGACGTAAATTATACAAATAAAAGTCTCATCTATGCGGAAAAGGTTACTAATATAGCCATTACAGGACGGGGAGTTATCGACGGACAAGGAGAAGAAGAGCCTTATCAGCTTGGTGGTGATCCAAAAAATTATAAAAAACGCCCTTTTATGATTCGCATGATCGAATGTGAAAACGTTTTAGTCAGAGATATAACCCTTACCAACTCTCCGATGTGGGTGCAGCATTATCTGGCCTGCGAAAATGTAAATATTGACGGCATCACCATACACAGTAATGCGAATGTGAATAATGATGGCATTGACATCGATTGTTGCAATAAAGTGCGCATATCTGATTGCGAAATCAACAGCGGGGATGATGCCATCGTGCTAAAAGCTACAGCACCTAAAGATTGTGAGAATATTACCATTACAAATTGTATTTTACGCAGTCATACCAATGCATTTAAATGTGGTACAGAATCAACGGGTGGGTTCAAAAATATCACTGTATCCAATTGTACCATTTACAATGTACGTAACGCCGGTATAGCATTGGAAATGGTTGATGGCGGCACCATGGACCGTGTCATGATTTCAAATATTACCATGGTCAATGCTAAAGGCGGTATTTTAATACGTCTGGGTGATCGCGCACGTCCTTATCTGGCTGAAGGATCGGGCAGACCCAATGAGAAACAATACATTCGTGAAAAAGGGATGGATATACCGGATGTTGGTTCACTTCAAAATGTCATCCTTAGCAACATAATTGCCACGGGACTTGATGATGTGGGTTGTTCCATCACAGGTGTTCCTGAGCAGTCAGCAGAAAATATAACATTGGAGAATATAAGGCTTACCTTTCAGGGTGGGGGAAGCAAAGAACTCATCCACCGTGATGTTCCTGAGGAGGTAGACAGTTATCCTGCAAGACGAATGTTTGGCAAGTTGCCTGCTTATGGTTTTTATTGCCGCCATGTGAATAATTTAAGATTTCACGGTGTTCAGCTTGATTATAAAACTGCCGAAGCCCGCCCTGCATTTGTCTTTGATGACATCAACGGACTGTATCTGACAGATATTCAGGCAGAAAAACCCTCCAGCAACAATTCATCCTTTTTGTTTGAAGATGTAAAAAATCTGAAGAAGGAAAACTGAAATGTCTAAATCTAAAATACATTTGAAAATAAATGTTTGCAATCATAAACATTTTATTTCAATAAAAACTTAAAATCATGAAACAGTCTAGGAGAGATTTTTTAAAGAAGGTAACAGTTGGTTCTGCTGGCGGTTTTATGTTAAACAAGCTGGGTTTTGATCAACAACTGTTCGCGGGGATAACGAATGTTGGCGGAAATAATTTACCTGAAGATATTGTGCCTATCGAGGCACCCTTTGATATACCAGATTTAAAAAGACCACAGTTTCCTGATAATACATTCAATATTAAAGACTATGGTGCTGAAATGGGTATTAATAGTAAAAATAAAAACACAGAAGCAATTCACAAAGCCATTGGAGCCGCAAACAAAGCAGGGGGTGGTAAAGTGGTCATTCCGGAAGGCGAATGGTGGATCGGAGCCATACATCTGAAAAGTAATGTCAATCTACACATGCAGGAAGGAGCGGAAATCCATTTCAGTGATGAACCAGAGGATTACTTGCCAGTTGTATTCACCCGCTGGGCGGGATTTGAAGTAATGAATTATTCCCCTTTCATATATGCCAATGGTTGTGAAAACATAGCTGTTACAGGACCTGGCAAACTTTATGGACATGGTCAAACCTGGTGGTCCTGGGAGGAGCGGCAGTCCAAAACTGCATGGCATATTTATGAAGAACAGGTTCTTAAAGAGGTGCCAGCTAAAAAGCGGGTTTACGGCACTCCCGAAGCCGGTCTCAGACCTCAATTTATCAGTCCTGTCAATTGCAGAAATGTACTGCTGGAAGGATTCACTATTGCGCAACCCGGTCCTTTCTGGACGATTCATTTAGTTTATTGTGAAAACATTATTGTACGCGGACTCACAATACATACAACGGGCGGGCCTAACCTCGACGGTATTAATCTTGATTCGTCTTGCGATGCGCTTATTGAACATTGTCAGCTGGAAACGGGTGATAATCCCATAACGCTCAAATCTGGAATTAATGAGGATGGCTGGCGCGTTGGAAAACCTACTAAGAATGTGGTGGTGCGTCATAACATCGGCCTGAACTGTCCCAGCGGCGTGGCTATTGGTAGCGAGATGTCAGGTGATGTACGCAATGTACTGGTGCATGACTGGTTTTCTGATGGCGGGAGTAGGGGAATTCGACTAAAGTCCAATTCTTCTCGTGGGGGTATTGTGGAAAACATCTACTACCGAAACATTAGAATGGATAATCTTGACAATGAAGCAATAAGAATAGACACTGATTATGTCGCCTGGATGTCAAGTAAAAATAAGGATGCATATCCGGTATTCCGGGAAATATTTATTGAGGATGTTGTCTGTGATGGTGCAAAAGTAGCTGCAAGCATATTGGGTAACAGCAACCAGCCAATCGAAAATCTTATGATGAAAGATGTTTCTGTTAAGGCTGATAAAGGGATGAAATTCAATTGGGTAAATGGAATAAGACTAATTAATGTCAGTTGCAAACCATCAAAAGGCAAGCCGCTATCTTTCAATAATTGCGAAGATCTAACAATAGAATAAATCCAGGAAACATCACACAAATCAATAAAAGACCGAGATCACATTTTAACCACTGGATCATTTCCAGTATTTGAAAGTATATCTGTTTTTTGCTGTTTCATTAATTTAAATTTATTATATTTATCAAACATTTATTAATAAGTATTACATCTGCTTTTATAAATCTAAAATTTGGAGGTATATAAAATGAAAACACCAAGTATCCATAAGTATTTCGTAACCCTCATATTGTTTTTAGCATTTGGTATGAGTGCCGCCGCGACTTCACCGGATGAACCTGTGAAAGTTCCTGAGGAGATTGCCCCGGTCAATGCACCATTTGATATGTCGGATTTAAAAAGGCCGGAATTTCCGGATAATACATTCAATATAAAAGATTATGGCGCTGAAGCCTGCTCTGATGGGAAAGATCAAAACACAAAAGCCATACACGCGGCCATCGAAGACGCTCATAAAGCAGGCGGGGGTAAAGTCCTCATACCCGAGGGCGAATGGTGGACCGGCCCCATTCATCTGATGAGCCATATTAACCTGCATCTTGCTGAAAATGCAGTGGTTCATTTCAGTAAAGACAAAGAAGATTATTTACCCGTTGTGCTTCAAAGACCTGAAGGAGTCCAAGCCTACAATTATTCACCATTGATCTATGCCAGAGATGTTGAAAATATTGCTCTTACCGGGAAGGGTACGCTTAACGGACATGGACGGCACTGGTGGGAATGGGCGGAAAATAATTCTCACACACCCCGAATCGAGGCTACTAAGGTACCGCTTTCCAGGCGCACGTTTGGTAAAGGAGCCGGTGAGGAAGGTATGAGGCCGAATTTTATTGTTTTTTGGAAATCTTCGGATATTTTGGTTGAAGGCATCACCCTTAAGGATTCTCCCATGTGGAATGTCAACCCCGTTTTTTGTGAGAATATTATTGTTCGCGACATTACAGTCCTGAGTAAGGAGGCGCCTAACGGAGATGGAATAAACCCCAGCTCCTGCAAAAATGTATTAATTGAATACAACCATTTTGAGACAGGCGATGATGCTGTTGTACTAAAGTCCGGTTTAAACGAGGAAGGATTGAAAATAGGCATTCCCACAAAAAATGTGGTTGTCCGCAATTATAAGGCTGTTGATGTACAAACCGGAAGCGGTGGAATTGTTTTTGGAAGTGAAACTTCAGGAGGCATAGAAAATGTATATGTCCACGATGCTTATTTTGAAGGTTGCGATCGGGGCATACGGTTTAAATCAGAGAGAGGCAGAGGCAATTCGATAGAAAACATTTACATTCATGATATTCAGATGAAGGATCTTGATAATTCAGCTATTAATTTCAATGCTTATTACCATGAAGAAGCAAGAGGAGCAGCGCCGTTATTCAAAAACATCAATATTCGAGATATCCAAATTGATGGAGTTCCTAGTGCAATAATAATGAATGGATTGCCTGAGAAATGGCTCGAGGATTTTACTTTCAGGAATATTGACGTTAAAAATTCGCAGGAGGGCGCCCGTATATACCGGGTGAAAAATTTAACCCTGGAAAATGTAACGATTAACGCTAAGGAACGGGCAATGGAAGTTTCTGATGTCTTTGAATTCAATGTCAAAAATTTAAATCTTGATAACCAGGTTAATAAAACGCCCTTTCTTTTAGACGGAAAATATACAGGTGCAGTTAATATAAAAGGTTATCCTGTTGATCACATTGAATTGGGCGAAAATTTACCTGAAAATGTAATGGAATAAAAACAGGCACAAGAGCTTTTATCATTAAAATTTTTTGCCTGTCGGCAGATTGTTGGCAAGCGCCACTATTCAATCATCATAACAAATAAAGGACCAGCCGGCTGGATACAGTCAATGAGCGGATTGGCCCGGCAAAGCAGAAATTGCCTGGTTTGATTTATACAACACGTTAAAAAATCATTTTGTGCAACATATTGCTCAAACCAGGGTAAATAAAGAAGTTGCTTTGTTATTTAACTCTTGTGTCTGCTTATACGAAGGTAGTAGAAGGTCCCTTTTCCTGGTCCAGCCCTCATCGGGTCATAGTAGAATGACAGGGTTTTGAATCGGACTATTTAGAAATCTAAATACCCAAACTTTTAATTTGCAGATTAATGAACTACTTATAAAGTATAACAATTATGAAAAGATTGCCTGCACGTAATGTGTTTTTTATATTTATTGCTGCTTTTATCATTGTAGGAATTTACTGGTACTATACCCATTATCAATTTCTCTGGAAAGCCAATCAGATATTGGAAAAATCGGAGATAAAAGGAGGATTGGTTGTTCATCTGGGATTTAATAGCGGCAAGTTAACTGCAGCTTTACATGTCAATGATCGTTATCTTATCCATGGGCTTTCCCCGGAGGAGAAAAAAGTTGAAAAAGCCCGCCGATACATTAGTGATCAGGGATCATATGGAAAGGTGTCCGTTAAACATTGGGATCAACCGGATCTTCCCTATGGAGATGACCTGGTCAATCTTCTGGTGGTCAGCCAGGCCGGTAGTGTTTCCCGCGATGAAATGATGCGTGTTTTGGCGCCCCGGGGAGTGGTATTGATCAAGGATGGTGGTGAATGGGAGAAAGTTGTCAAGCCGCGCCCGGAAGGAACAGGTGAATGGACCCACTTCCGTTATGGTCCTCGGGGCAATCCGGTAACAAAAGACACGGTTATTGGTCCGCCCCGGCATCTTCAGTGGGTATCGGAGCCGCGTTGGCAAACGCACCACAACATGGATCAGAGTATAGCAGCTTTGGTTTCGGCCGGAGGGCGCATGTTCTATATTGTCAATGATGTGCCCCCGGGTATTGAGGGATTGCCCGGACAATGGTACGTGATGGCACGCGATGCATACAGCGGAATAATGCTTTGGAAACGCAAAATTCCCGAGTGGGGCTGGGAACAATGGTCCAATAAACAGGTAGGAGGCCGCTTCAACAAGCCCATACATCTTCCCCGCAGGTTGGTGGCAACAGATGATAAGGTCTATGTAACGCTGGGTTTCAATGCACCGGTTACCGCTCTTGATGTCGCTACGGGTGAGAAAGTGAGAACCTACGAAAAGACCCAATACACCTCAGAAATTGTGGAAAAAAACGGGGTTTTGTACTTATCGGTAAACCAGGGGCCTCAAAGGCACGGACAAGTCGAAGAAAAGCCTGCCGTAAAAAAGCATATCCTGGCCGTGAATGCTGAGACGGGTGAGATTCTGTGGGAATCCGATGATTATTCAGGGATCAGCACGAGCTGGGATCATCTGGAGAGAATCAGGCGTACGGCCCTCCGTGTAGGAGAGAAACATGCATTTTTCCTTAACGGGGATCATGTAGTGGCGTTGAACCTTCAAACTGGGGAAGAACAATGGCGGGTTTCCCGTCTGTCTAGCCCTGTCATGAAAGCCCAGTTTGGGTATAATTTTCATAATCTTAGTGATCTGGTATCTTATGAAGATATGGTTTTTCTGGTAGAGTCCAGTCCTGAAAAACCCTGGCAGATGAGAGGGGACCAACTTGGATTTCCTTATGGTGGTCAGGGGGCAAAAATCGTTGCCTTTTCTGCCGGATCAGGTGAAAAACTGTGGACCCGTCGGTGTTACAGTTGGGGATACGGCGATCCCCCCGATATCTTTGTTATCGATGGCTTGGTCTGGGCTCATGATGCCAATGACGCCTCTTATTCTATGATGGGACTGGATCCCAAGACGGGCGAGGTAAAAGACAGGTTCTCCACCAATGAAGCCCTCAGAATGACCCATCATCACAGGTGCTACAGAGATAAAGCTACCCAGCGCTATATCCTTACAGCCCGGAGGGGTGTGGAATTTTTAGATACGCAAACGGGTGATAATATGCTGCACCACTGGGCACGGGGTACATGCCGGCTGGGGATCATGCCTGCCAACGGGTTGCTTTATGTGCCTCCCCATCCCTGTGCCTGTTATATCACTGCCCAGCTCAGTGGCTTTTACTCATTGGCTCCTGAGCAAAACATTACCAAAAAACTTGAGAATGGCGAAAGTAAAATGAACCTTTTGAAAGGCCCAGCTTATGATTTTGATCTGGAGGAGGAAGCTTCGTTAGATTCAGACTGGCCAACCTATCGGCACGATCATTCCAGAAGCGGTCATACCCCTGCATCTCTACCTGCCGAATTGAAGCGCAAATGGGAGACGAAGCTGCCGACATCACCAAGTGGCCCTACCATAGCGGACGGAAAAATGTTTGTTTCCTCGGTTAATTCCCATACAGTGTATTGTGTGGATACAGAAACCGGCAGTAAACTTTGGAGTTATACTACCGGCGGGAGAGTCGATACGCCCCCGACTTACTATAAAGGCCTTTTGCTTTTTGGCTCCGATGACGGATGGGTTTACTGTCTCGATGCTACGGAAGGAACGCTTGCCTGGCGTTTTCAGGCTGCACCCCTGTCACGATATATAGTGGATCATGGTCAACTTGCTTCCGCATGGGGACTCCATGGAAGTGTCCTTGTTTACAAAGACAGGGCTTATGTATGTGCCGGTCGTTCCTCCTTCCTGGATGGGGGAATATTTGTGTACGTACTGAACCCAAAAACCGGTGAGGTCATACAGAAGGAACAGATTTACAGTGTACAACCGGAAACAGGAGAGATGGCTCGCTCAGAGCTGCCTTATGATATGCCACCTGAGCATCCCGGAGCCAAAAGTGATGTTTTGGTGACTAATGGCGAGCATGTATATATGCGTCATCTTCAGTTTAACCCGGAGGATATTTCAGACCATCAGTTGGCTGGAGGTAAGGCTACGATTTCTGAGGTGTTGAATTCTATTGAGGATCGGGATGATGCGCACGACTTCAAATATACTGGCCAACATCCGGGAGAAGGAGAACAGTTGTTTTCAAACTCAGGACTTTTGGATGATTCGTGGTTTAATCAGAGTTATTGGAGCGTAAATGGGATGGCCCACTCCCGCATGCTCTGCTTTAGCGATAAACAGATATGTGGTCTCAGGGCTTTTGATGCATCCCGGCGTCACGACCGGTCCACTTTTGCTCCCCGTGAGGAAGACTATACGCTTTTTTCCATGAACAGGCTGAACGGCAAAGAGCAATGGAGCAGAAAGATACCTGTTAGAGGTAGGGCAATGGTTCTTGCCAACGATAAGCTGTTCATTGCGGGAACACCCAATGTGGTTCCTGAGGAAGATCCCTGGGCTGCTTTCAAAGGGCAAAAGGGAGGAGAGCTTTGGGTGTTCTCTGCATCAGATGGTAAGCAACTGGCCCGATACAAACTGGGAGCCAGGCCTGTCTACGATGGTCTTATAGCTACAGAGGGGCAGTTATACATTGCGCTTCAGGATGGAAAAGTACTTTGTCTGGAAGAACGTTGAACAGATAATTATTTTAATACCATGAACCGAAGACAATTTTTAAAGACAACTGCCGGATTTGGTGCCATTATGGTAAGTCCGGGCGTATTTTCTATTTTTACCTCTTGCAAGGATAAAAAAAGCTATCCATTTAGATCTTATCAGGAAGAAAGCGCTTCAGTACCGGTAAAGATTGTAACACCCGATGATGGTTTTTATATCCATACTTTTTATGATGTAAATCCATTTAGTCCGGGTGGGGGATTACTTGCTGTCACCAGATTGCCTTTCCAAAATCGGCGGCCGGAATATGGGGATACAGCCGATGTTTGTATCATCGATCTGGAAAATGAAACCATAGAAACGGTTTATTCAACAAAAGGATGGGGTTTTCAGTTGGGTGCCAATTTAAACTGGGGATCTACAGACAGATACCTTTATACCAATGACATTATTGGCAATGAAGCTGTTTGTGTAAGGATTGATCTGGAAACAAAAGAAACTACAGCTTTTAGTGGACCCAAATACCATTTGTCCCCGGATGGTAATCATGCGATTGGATTTCCGCTGGATCTCATTAATGTCACACAGAAAGGTTATGGTGTGCCGCAATTCCGAAAATTAGAAAAAATCAGTGGGGCTCCCGATGATGAAGGTTTATGGGAGACTAACCTGCAAACCAATGAGAAAAGCTTGCGTGTGAGTCTTCAGGATGCCGCAGACAATGCAAGTGATAAAAATTATCTTGAAGGCGGAAATTTCTATTTTTTCCATTCAAAATATAATCCTCAGGGAACTAGAATCTTGCAGGTGCTGCGTTGTCTGTTTCCCGATAATTCTGATAAAGAAGGATGGAATCCCATGTTATTCGTCTTTAATAATGATGGATCTGATATTCATGAAGCTGTTTCCAGGGAACATTGGGGTTATGGGGGCAATCATCCAAACTGGCATCCTGATGGCCGGCACATCATTATGAACCTTCGTCCGAAATGGCTTGGTGAAGATAAAATGCGATTTTGTATGTTTCATCATAGTGGTAAGGACTTTCGCATAATTGACTCCAGACATCTGGGGAGCGGCCATCCCAGCGTTGATCCGGACACAAAATACCTTATCTCCGATTGTTACCAGCATGAACCTATGGCTAAGGATAATGGTCATGTTCCCATTCGTTTTATCCATTTAGATACCGGTGATGAATTGGAGCTTTGCAGTGTCTTTACAGATTTGGATGTTGAAACGAGTACCCTGAGAGTGGACCCCCATCCGGCATGGGATGGCAATTACAAAAGGGTATGTTTTAATGGGGCACCTGATGGGAAAAGACAGGTGTTTGTGGCCGATCTGGAATCTGTATTATAATTTCCCTGTCAGATTAATTGTCTGACCGTCTTATCAGTGTTATTAGGGGTGTGTGGTTTGCTCCCCGTAATCCCGAACACTGATTAACCATTGTTCGAAGATCATTTTTTAAGCAAGCAAAATTTATGAGGCATAATTATATAAAGGTCATGATCTTTTTCAATTATTTTTATCTTTGAAAATAGCCTCATAAAAATTTTAAAATGAAATCCTCTAACCGAAGAAATCTCATAAAAACTCCTTTTCTGGCTTTAAGCTTAGTAAGTTTGGTAGTTGTCTTTATTGCTTGTAATTCCCATCAAAACAAGGAAACAGATTCTTATATAAATGATTATAATGTGGTGTGGAATTCGCAAAGTAAGAATTCGAGTGGCTCGATGCCGGTGGGCGGGCACGACATCGGTATGAACGTGTGGGTCGAGAACGATGAATTGATGATTTACCTGGCACGGGCCGGGTGCTACGACGAGAATGGCGCACTTCTGAAGCTAGGCCGTGTTCGCGTAAACCTGGAGCCCAATCCATTTGCCGGCGACGGGTTCTTCCGACAAGAATTGAAGCTGCGCGAGGGCTGTGTAGAAATACAAGCCGGGCAGGGCGAAGCGCCGAAGACCACCGTACGCGTCTGGGTAGAAGTGCATCGTCCGGTGGCGCACGTGGAAATCGACGCAGAACTGAATATCAGTGCGACGGCGACCTATGAAACCTGGCGCCATGAGGATATGGAGCTTCCCAACGACCCCTCCAAGTTCGCTCGTCGCGGGATGGTCATGATGGATTACGATAGCTATCCCGGCGAGGTAAAGGTTTACCGGGATGTAGTCGAGCCCGGAAGTGACGGTGTGATCTTTTACCACCGCAACCGGCCGGAAACCGTCTTCGATTTCCAGGTGCACCAGCAACAACTGGAGCCGGTCAGGGATACCATGTACGACCGGCTGGCCGGGCTGACCTTTGGCGGGCTTTTGACCGGGGATAATTTTATTTCGGAGGGAACCACGCAGGGTGAATATGCAGGTACCCCGTATCGGGGCTGGCGCTATAAATCGGAATCTTCCGCCCGCAACCATCACCTCACCCTTTATACCCATATAGAGCAGGTAGCGAATATAAAGACGTGGAAAAACGGGCTAAGCCGGCTGGCCGAAAATCAACATCCCACCCCGGAAGAGGCCTGGCAAAAGAACCTGGAGTGGTGGAAGAAGTTCTGGCAGCGAAGCCGGATTGTTATTAATCCGGATAAGGCAGGCACCGGAGATCCCGGATGGCAGGTGGGACGCAATTACAAACTGTTCCGCTACATGCTTGCCTCGAACCGCTCCGGTAGAGGAGCCACTCCGTTCAACGGGGGGCTGTTTACCTTCCACCCCCGCCATTCAGAGCAGAGACGCCACGAGATCGACCCGGATACGCCCGGATATACTGCTGACCACCGCCAATGGGGCGCCGGTTTAACCCTGCAAAATCAGCGCATGGTTTACTGGCCGATGCTTAAAAGCGGCGACTTTGACCTGATGCCGCCGGGATTCTCTTTTTACCGGGCAGGCCTGGTCAATGCCACCGCACGGGTGCGGCATTACTGGGGGCATGAGGGATGCGCTTTTGCTGAGCAGCCCTCCATAACGGGTCTGCCGGGAGCTGCCATGTACGGACTCCACAATGAGAGCTCCGGCCGTAGCAGAAAAGCGTATGCGCAGGGATGGAGAGAATGGGAAGAGCTTCCTCCGGGGATTGAAGGCAATGCGGCGGCCGGAAACCTTTTCGACTCCCAACTCGACTGGGCCTGGATGATGCTGGAGTACCACCGTTTTTCCGGCATGGACCTCACTCCCTATCTGCCCTTTATTAAGCAGGCAGTAATCTTCTATGACGCGCATTATCGTTTTCGCCACAAGCAGCGCACCGGAGATGAGCTGGACAAGGACGGGAATCTGGTAATATACCCCGCAAATTCCCTTGAAGCCCACCCTGAGGCGCGCAACCCCAGCCTGCCGATCGTGGGGATGCACCAGATACTTACGCGGCTGCTTGAGCTTCCGGAAGAATATTGCCCGCCGGAGAAAAAAGTACGCTGGAGGGGGATTCTGGATAGGTTGCCGGATTTACCGATAGCCCGGTACGAGGAAGGACGCCGCATAATGAAGCCGGCAGAAAACTACAGTCACAACAGCTGGCATATGCCGGAGATGTATGGGTCCTGGCCGTTCCAGACCTACGGGCTGGGCCTGCCGGATTTGAAACTCATGGAGAACACTTTTTTACACAGCGTTTCAAACCGGAATCGGGAACGGGTCGAGGCCTGGTCGCAGGGGTTCATCCATTACGCCCGTCTGGGCATGGCAGAGAAAGCCGGTGAGAAAGCGATCGGTAAGCTAAGCAGCGGACCCTATCGGTTTCCGGCGTTCTGGCCGGAGGACATCGACTGGACGCCCGACCACAATTGGGGCGGTGCCGGCATGATCGGCCTGCAGGAGATGCTGCTGCAGACACATCCTGCGGCACCGGCCTCCCTGCAAGACAAATTAACGGCAGATGACTTGCGTCTGGATGCCTTCGGCGGTGAGAAGCTCCGCTTATTTCCGGCCTGGCCGAAAGATTGGAACGTCGATTTTAAGCTGCATGCGCCGCAGCAGACCGTAGTTCAGTCAAAGGTACGCGAGGGCAAGGTAATATCTCTGGAAGTGACTCCGGAAGAGCGACGGGAGGATGTGATCATTATGAACAGATCGGGTTTTTCACAGAAAGAAAAAGATGATAAAAAGTAACCACGGGGTCAAAAAAGGTGACAGAAGTGTTCAATTGTGTGGAAAGATGATGTCCTGGTTTAAAGTGAACTACAGAAGGATATTGTTAAAAACAAAAGAAAGAAAGATAAACCATTTTTTCTGATGCATCATTTCAAGGCACCTCAGGATATGTTTCATAATGCAGAAAGGTATGACGATTATCTGGAAGATGTAGATTTTCCTATGCCTGAGACAGGATATGAACCGCAGTGGGGTTCTGTGGCCACCAGAGGTAAGAATGACTCGTTGATTGATTATATTGGCTCTTCTCTGGGTAAAAGAAACCGAATAAGAAATATGGGAAAAGATTTGGGAATTGATCAAACATTACCTGATGAAGAATATAAGAAAGAAGCCTACCAGTTATATATGAAACGTTATTTTCGCTGTATAAAGGGTGTTGATGACAATGTTAAGCGTATTTTTAATTATTTTGAAAAAGAGGGGTTAATGGATAATACCATCATAATCTATACCTCGGATCAAGGCTTTTTTCTGGGAGAACATGATTTTATTGATCCGGAAGAACCCGTTATTAAGGAGCGGTCCAAATTGATGGAATTAGAAGACAGAAGTACATATGCTATAGATTTCCATACGGAACCGGGAAAAAAATATATATTGACACAAACAACTCATTAAATTATGCAACCCTACAATCGAAGAGATTTTATAAAGACTGCAACACTGGCTTTAAGCTCGATAAGCCTGGCAGGTTTGCCTTTCTCATTTGGATGCAGGAAAAAAGAAGGATTATTTTCTGATAATAATCCCTCATTAAGCCTGTGGTACGATGAACCCGCATCTGTATGGACCGAGGCACTTCCCATTGGAAACGGACAATTAGGTGCCATGGTTTATGGCGGCAAAGAAAATGAGACCATCCAGTTTAACGAAGATACTCTCTGGAGCGGTCAGCCACATGATTATGCCCACGAAGGGGCTCATGAGTATCTTGGCCAATTGCGCCGTTTGTTGTGGGAAGGCAGGCAGGACGAAGCGCATGAGCTGGGGAACGAACATTTCATGTCCCAACCTTTCCGGCAAACGGCTTATTTGCCCTTCGGAAATATATTGCTCAATTTTCCAGGCCACGAAAGCGCCTCAGACTATCAGCGTCGTCTTGACATTGGGGAAGCCCTTTCTACAGTTTCCTATAAGGTAAAGGGTGTGCAGTTCAAACGCGAAGTTTTTGCTTCCAGGCCGGGCCAGACATTGGCAATACGCCTGGAAGCATCCGGAAAAGGAGATTTAACTTTTACTGCCGGCCTGGATTCACCTCATTCGAAGTACCATGTTTCTGTGGATGGCGATCATATCATCCTGAAAGGAAAGGCCAACAATTTCCACCAGGGGCGGGACAGGAACGGTCACCCCTATCCCGAAAGCAGGCTTACCTTCGAGGCCCGCTTAAAAGTGGAACAAGAAGGAGGAAAGTATAACAAAAAAGAAAGCTCAATTGAAGTTGTAGGTGCCCAAAGGGCTATCCTTTATTTAGTAGCAGCTACCAGCTTTGTTAGCTATAACGATATCAGCGGCAATCCACAGAAGCGCTGTAGAAATTATCTGGCAAACCTCGAAGGGAGATCTTATGAAAAATTAAAAGCGGAACACATAAAGGATTTCAAGTCTTTATTTAACAGGGTAACCCTGGATTTGGGAAGTTCGGAGATTTCAAAGCGACCGACCGATGAACGTCTGGTTTCTTTTACAAAGGATGAGGATCCTGCGATGGTTACTTTATTGTTCCAGTACGGCAGGTACCTACTCATTTCTTCTTCCCGGCCGGAATCACAACCGGCCAATCTCCAGGGCATCTGGAATGATAAGATGGAGCCACCGTGGGGTAGCAAGTACACCCTTAATATTAATGCGGAAATGAACTACTGGCCGGCAGAAGTTACTAACCTCTCTGAGTGTGCCGAACCATTGATCTCAATGGTCGAAGACCTGTCAGAAGCCGGACAGAATGTAGCTAAAGAACATTACGACCTCAGCGGTTGGGTTGTTCATCACAATACCGATATCTGGCGTGGATCGGCACCCATCAACGGTGCCAATCACGGTATCTGGGTTACCGGCGGTGCGTGGCTGAGTCAACATTTGTGGTGGCGCTATCAGTACACAGGAAATAAGGAATTCCTGAGAAATCGGGCTTATCCTATTTTGAAAGAAGCTTCCCGGTTTTTTACCAATTACCTTGTTCCGTATCCCGAAAACCCGGAGTGGCTGGTGAGCGGCCCCAGTAACAGCCCCGAAATTGGTGGGCTTGTTATGGGCCCCACCATGGACCACCAGATCATCCGTAACCTGTTTTCCAATACCATCGAAGGCGCGGAAATTTTGGGAATAGATGAAGATTTCGCAGCAGAGTTAAAAGAAAAACTTGAACGGATTGCACCCAACCAGGTTGGCCGGTTCGGACAGTTGCAGGAATGGCTTGAGGATGTTGACGATCCGGAGGAACAGCATCGTCATGTTTCGCATTTGTGGGGACTGCATCCCGGGAATGAGATACATCCCCTAACAACACCCAAACTGGCCGATGCAAGCAAAGTTACCCTGTCGCATCGCGGCGACGGTGGTACAGGATGGGCGCGGGCATGGAAGATTAATTTCTGGGCTCGTCTGCTGGATGGCGATCACGCTTTCCTCTTGTTGAAAAACCTGATGAAGCCATCCAGAAGCCAGGAAACCGATTACCAGGATAGTGGAGGCTTGTACTTCAACTTGTTCGATGCCCATCCCCCGTTCCAGATCGACGGAAACTTCGGGGCTACTTCCGGTATTGTCGAAATGTTGTTGCAATCGCACCTGCGCGATGAGCATGGTGATTATTACCAGGACCTTTTGCCAGCCTTGCCTTCCAGACTTTCCTCCGGGAAAATTTCAGGAATCAAAGGACGTGGTGGGTTTGAAATTTCCCTTAACTGGGAAGACGGCAGGCTGATTTCAGTAAAAGTCAAATCACAACAGGGAAATAAACTTAATCTTCGTTACAACGAACA
>CAYNPZ010000067.1:0-19721 GCA_964399175.1 uncultured Bacteroidales bacterium
GCCAGGGTTAGAAAATAATTACAGGCTGGAGGCAGATTTTTCTATCATAGAAGGCAAAAGGACTACTCCAGGCAAGATAAGCATTTGAAAAGCCAGGTACATTTGTATACCGTATGTGTGGGGGTTGAAATCATAAACAGGTAAAAAAAGCAGCAGAAGCAGCAGAATATACAGGTATTCGCTTCGCTTTATATTATTAAACCTTATTTTTCTGATCACATATATCAGAAGCCCTGCAAACAACACAGGCATTAATGCCATTTCTGCGAGCCACAGGAAATAACGGCTTTGAATATTCAGTTGGTTGATAAGGGTAAGGGCCGGGAAGTTCAGCCCCGGAGAAAAGATCAGTGACAGCTTCTTGAGGTAAAGGATTCCCGGATGAAAGAAGAGCACAATGACTGCGGCAATGGATAACGGAATCAGATAGGGTCCGTTTTTCCGGTTAAGGAGCATGGCTGAAACGAGGATTAGTGATAGAAGAGCAAGTATGGAATGGGTGAAGAAAAGATGGATCAGAAAAACTATGATCAGAAAATAATTTTTGTGCTTCAGGCTGAGAAACAAAAGAAGCAGAAACACCATCCCCAGGATTAGGTGTGGATAATGGCTTAATGCATATCGTATAGAAGGGCTGATTACCGACCAGACTCCGACGAAAACCAGTGCAAAGGGATGAAAATTCAGTTTGGAAGAGAATTTCAGCAGTGTGAAGGTTAAGGTACCTGCAAGCAAAGCAGTGCCTGTATTGAAGGCAGTTGCTGAAGAATGAAAGATTAGAGAAAATAGCTCATAGAAGGAAAATATCAGCGGACCGGCAGCAATATCAGATTGTGCATCATGGGAGGAATTTAGCATGAAAAGCAGCGGGTTGCCATTGTTCAGTGTAACTTCACTGAAGTTTGAGGATAGCCGCCAATAATGCACCATGCCTGCCAGCAGAAAGAAGCCAATGTAAAAATACGGTGATCGTAAATATCGTTTCATGCCTTATTGACAATTATATGACACTCCTTGTTTATATCGTCTCTGTTAATAAACTATAAGACCTTCCCTGGTAAATTGTTAGAATGAGGCTAAGGATAAGGCTAAGAACAGAGAATTTACATCCGACATTTCCATCTGGGAAATTGTTAAATTGTCCAATTGTTACATTGTTAAAATAAGACCAAAATAAGAAATAAATTGAATATTCGGAGGTTGTTTCTGCTTTGTGAGTTCTATTGCCATTAAATTACTAAAAGCCCGGTAACTCTGCGAATACACTTGAATGACTACGAATAACCACTGAATGATAAAAAATGATTATTGTATTTGTCTGGAAACCATTCCCTGCTTTGACCTCAAACATTTAAACAATCAAACTTGTCGAACATGTTAATATAAAAAAATGACAATAATTGACTACCAATGACAATCAATGACAATTGTTTCATGCACTGGCCTCACTCTTCCTTAGCCGTTTCCGCTCATGTTCATCCAGGATGATCTTTCTGAGCCGGATGGATTGGGGCGTAACTTCAATATATTCGTCTTTTTTGATATACTCCATGGCTTCTTCCAGGGAAAACCTGGTGGCGGGAGTAACTACCGTTTTTTCGTCGGTGCCGGCGGCCCTGATGTTGGTCAGTTTTTTGGTTTTGGTAACATTCACCATCAGATCCTCCTGGCGGGTATTTTCGCCTATAACCTGTCCTGCATATACTTTTTCGTTGGGTTCTATGAAGAAGCTTCCCCTGTCCTGCAGTTTTTCGATGGAGTAGGGGATGGCCGTTCCTGTTTCCATGGCGATGAGCGAACCGGTGTGCCGGTTAAGTATATCTCCTTTCCAGGACTCATACGTATGAAAGCGGTGGTTGATCATGGCTTCCCCTTCGGTTGAGGTAAGGATCAGGTTGTTGATGCCGATCATGCCCCTGGCAGGAATCTTAAATTCCAGGGCTGTTCTTCCGTTTTTGTTTTCAATGTTGATGATTTCTCCTTTTCGCTGCGATACGATTTCAATAACCTTCCCTGAGAATGATTCCGGTATCTGGATGGTTAAAAGCTCCATCGGTTCATGTTTTTCTCCATCCTTTTCTTTCAGGACCACCTGCGGCTGACCCAGCTGGAATTCGTAACCTTCGCGCCGCATCGTCTCAACCAGAATGGAAAGGTGCAATACGCCCCTGCCGAAAACGTTCAATGTATCCGGAGAATCCGTTTCCTCCACCTTTAGCGCCAGATTCTTTTCGGTTTCCCTGAAAAGCCTTTCGCGAAGATGTCTGGACGTCAGATATTTTCCCTCCTGGCCGTAGAATGGAGAATTGTTCACCGTAAAAAGCATGCTCATCGAGGGCTCATCGATAAGCAAGGGTGCCAGGCCTTCCGGTTCCTCAGCATCGGCAATGGTATCGCCAATATCAAAATTTTCAGGCAAAAGCACGGCGACAATCTCTCCTGCTTTTACAGGTTGTTTGATTTTCTCCTTGCCCAGACCCTCGAAGGTATAAAGTTCTTTTATCTGCGATTGAATGATGGATCCGTTATTCTTCACCACAGAGACTCTCATACCAGCCCGGATGGATCCCCTCGATATTCTGCCTACGGCTATCCGGCCCAGATAGGAGGAATAATCAATCGAGCTTACCTGAAGCTGCAAGGTACCGGCCGGTTCTTTCGGAGGATCGATGTGATCCAGGATGGTATCCAGCAGATGAGAAACATCATGGGTGCGGTTACGATAATCGTCGGACATCCATCCTTCCTTGGAAGATCCGAATACTGTGGGAAAGTCAAGCTGCTCCTCAGTGGAGTTCAGGTTGAACATCAGGTCAAATACAGATTCCTGCACTTCTTCCGGTGAGCAGTTGGGCTTATCTACCTTGTTGATGACCACAATGGACTTGAGTCCCAATTTCAGAGCTTTCTGAAGCACAAAGCGGGTCTGTGGCATGGGCCCTTCCAGGGCATCTACCAGTAACAGGACCCCGTCAGCCATGTTCAGCACACGTTCCACTTCGCCACCGAAGTCGGAGTGACCCGGTGTATCAATAATGTTGATCTTGGTTCCTTTATATCTTACCGATACATTCTTTGAAAGAATGGTGATGCCCCTTTCCCGCTCCAGATCATTGGAATCCAGTATTAAATCCTGAATTTCCTGGTTCTCTCTAAAGAGTTTTACCTGATGAAGAATCCGGTCTACAATGGTTGTTTTCCCATGGTCTACATGGGCTATAAGCGCTATATTTCTGATATCTGTCATGATTTTACTGAAAAATAATGTATTGTAAAAAGATCTGCAAAGCTAAATTTTTTTTTGCAATTCTTTTCATAAATTTGTATAGTACCTGTTACAAATTAATACATCTGCTCTATGAGTAAGAAAAGGAAGAATAAAAAGAAGCGTTCCGGCATTGTATATTCCACGAATCCCGATTTTCAATATAATAAGAATGAAGAATCCCAGGAAAATACATTGCCGCCGCAACAGCAGGATTTGCGTGTCAGTCTCGACCGGCGTCACCGGAAAGGTAAAGAAGTAACCCTGATTACGGGTTTTATAGGCAAAGATGAGGATCTGAAAGATCTGGGTAAGAAAATCAAAACCAAAATGGGTGTAGGAGGTTCTGTAAAGAGCGGAGAGCTTATTATACAGGGCGATCTTAGGGATGATGTGGTGGATTTTTTGATGGAGAAAGGTTATAAGGCAAAAAAGGCCGGTGGATAAAAGTTATTATGGTTGATTATTTTACATCGCTTATAAACTTGAATGGAACAAAGAGACTATATACTGCGCGAAATTGAGAAGATTCATGTGGTGCTTCAGGCCATAATGGGGAAAATAATGGGTGGCAATACAGATATTCCTGGTGTCAATGAGGATTTTGAGCAGTTGAACAAGCAACTGGTAGAAGACACCCGGGTAGATCTGAAAGAGCTTTTACGTTCAGATAATAAGCAATTTGATCATGTTTTCAAAAAAGCATACGGTTATAACGAATCCAATATTGAATTGTTTGCCGATATGCTGGCAGAGATGGCAAAAAAAGCAGAAGGAAACATGAAGAATCAGCTAAATCAAAAAGCCCTGGAAACCTACGAGTATGTTGATGGACTTAGCAATAGTTTTTCTTTTAACCGAAAAAGCAAGATTGATACCCTGAAAAGAAAGCTGGAGTCGACCCCTTAGATTGAAGAATGATAAATGATAGAGATATATTATTTACCAATCGGTTATACCTTTAAAAATTTGATTAATTTGGAAAAAGTATAACGATACCCGCATACCCTTTCGTTTAAATCTAACAACAGCACGAGATGGAAAACCGGTTTACCACTATAATGGAAGAAAGATCTAATGAGGAGCTGATGGAGATCCTGCTTAGAAAGAGAAATGATTATCAGAGCGAGGCAGTGGATGCTGCCAGAAAAGAATTGAGCAGAAGAAATCTCAGTCCGCAGCAGATTGAGGAAATTACAGATTTGATCCAGCAAAGGGAAGAGCAGGAGAAGGAGAAGAAAGAACACATGCAATCCTGGTTTGAGAGCAGCAGGAATTATTTTCGTATTCCAGCCGGTCTGCCGCCTGCCATTAAGTTTGGAGCCTGGCTGATTTATACCACCCTTTTGATTGACGCCGTTCGGATTTATCTACTGACCAAAGAGGGGCTGGTTCCTTCCGGGATTGACGGCCCCACCGTATTGGTGGCCATGATATATCTTATTATCGGATATATGATCCATACCGGAAAGAATTGGGCCAGGTTGCTGTTTCTGACTTTCTTATTAACCCATTTGGTATTGTATCCTTTTTATATCGACAGCAGCTTTCAGACAGGAATGATCTTTGGTGTACTTATCAGTACCGCATTTGCAGGAAGACTGGGAGCATTGTTCCTTTTGTTCGGAAAATCATCCAGAAACTGGTACAGGAACAGACACGGGAGTATCCAGGCATTTAAGAATGTTGAGATGAGAAAATCCATTCTGGCGCTCGTTATCGCCTTATTGTTTGGCGCATACATGTCTCGCCCGCTTGTTGTTTATTTTTCCGAATTAAAGGCCATCTCTTCCTGGATGACCTTTTTGGTTATTTTTAGCGACCTGGTTTTGCTTTGCCTCATCTTCTTTCTTTGGTATGGATACTTACGACGCAATTTTTCAAAACAGAGTTGTTAATATTTTTTTCCAATATTTTTTTCTTATATCAAAAAAGACTTTACCTTTGTTGCGGTTTTTAAAAAAACGATGCTTCATTCTAAACCAGCCAAACTAGTTCTTAGCGACGGTACAGTTTTCCATGGTAAATCTTTTGGTTATGAGCAATCGGTTTCAGGAGAAATCGTCTTCAATACAGCGATGACAGGTTATCCTGAAAGCCTTACTGATCCTTCTTATCACGGACAGATTCTTGTAGCCACATACCCTTTAATCGGGAATTACGGAGTGCCTGAAGAAGAGCCGGCCAATGACATTTCGGATAATTTTGAATCCAGCAGGGTACAGGTTAGCGGATTGGTTATATCCGATTATTCATTTGACTACAGCCATTGGAATGCGGCCAGGAGCCTTTCCGACTGGCTCCGGGATAATAAGGTTCCCGGTATATACGGAGTGGATACACGTGCGTTGACCAAGATCATCCGCGAAGAAGGGGTGATGTTGGGAAAGATCATTATTGACGGGGAAGATGTGGATTTATACGACCCGAATGTAGAGAATCTGGTGGCAAAGGTAAGCACCCCAACCGTTCAAAAATACGGTAACGGCAAATACAGAGTCGTGCTGCTGGATCTCGGGCTTAAAAACAACATCATCAGATGCCTTGTCAGTAGGAATACCACCGTTGTGCGGGTACCATGGGATTACGATTTTCTTCAGGAAGACTACGACGGTCTTTTTATAACCAATGGTCCGGGTGACCCTAAAACAGCAGATATAGCCATTCAAAATATCAGCAAGGCTTTACACAAGGATAAGCCCGTTATGGGTATATGTTTGGGCACACAACTAATGGCCCTGGCTACAGGCGGAGATACCTACAAGTTGAAATACGGCCACCGGAGCCACAATCAGCCGGTACTGCTGCAGGGTAAGGACCAATGTTACATTACTTCACAGAATCATGGTTACGTGGTGGATATTGATACCCTGAGCGAAGACTGGGAATTGTATTTTACCAATCTCAACGACAACACATGCGAGGGCATCAAACACCGCAAATATCCGTTCTTTGCCACGCAGTTTCATCCCGAGGCTTCGGGAGGACCTGTTGATACCGAGTTTCTTTTTGATGATTTCATCGAAATACTGAAAAAGTATACCGATAAATAACAGGATTTGATCAAATAAAAAGACGAAATAATGATAGATAGCATACAAAATATATCCAAAGTACTGGTTCTGGGATCAGCCGCTTTGAAGATCGGCGAAGCCGGTGAATTTGACTATTCCGGTTCACAGGCTCTGAAGGCGATGAGAGAAGAAGGCATACGGACCGTGCTCATCAATCCCAACATTGCAACCGTGCAAACCTCAGAGGAAATTGCCGATGAAATTTATTTCCTTCCGGTTACACCTGAATTTGTCACCGATGTGATTAAAAAGGAGCGGCCCGATGGCATTTTATTGGCTTTCGGTGGTCAAACCGCATTGAATTGCGGCGTGGCATTATACCGGAACAGAGTGCTGGAAGAATACAACGTTAAGGTTCTGGGAACCCCCGTACAGGGGATCATCGATACAGAAGACCGAGATATATTCAAAGAAAAGCTCAGGGATATTGATGTAAAATCGGCCAGTAGCATTGCTGCCAATAACATACAGGAAGCAAAGGAAGCTGCTGAAAAGTTGGGATATCCGATTATATTGCGGGCTGCCTATGCATTGGGAGGACAGGGTAGTGGCTTTTGCTTTAATGAGAAGGAGCTGGAAAATACTGCCTCTATTGCCTTTGCCTATTCGGATCAGGTTCTGATTGAAGAATCGCTTAAAGGCTGGAAGGAAATTGAATATGAAGTGGTACGGGATCACTACGACAATTGTATCACGGTCTGTAACATGGAGAATTTTGATCCCATCGGCATCCATACCGGTGAGAGCATTGTGGTGGCGCCTTCCCAAACGCTTTCTAACCGGGAATATCATATGCTCAGGGAGCTCTCTATACGCATTATCCGTCATATTGGCGTTGTCGGAGAATGTAATGTCCAGTTTGCGCTCGATCCCGTTTCGGAAGACTACCGGGTTATTGAGGTAAATGCCCGGTTATCCCGTTCAAGCGCCCTGGCTTCTAAAGCTACCGGCTATCCCCTTGCTTTTGTGGCAGCAAAGCTGGCTCTGGGATATGGTTTGCATGACCTGAAAAATTCGGTTACACGAACCACACCGGCCTTTTTTGAGCCCGCCCTCGACTATGTGGTTTGCAAAATCCCCAGATGGGACCTGAATAAGTTTATCGGCGTCTCCAATCATATCGGAAGCGGTATGAAAAGTGTCGGGGAAGTGATGTCCATCGGACGGAATTTTGAGGAGGCCATACAGAAGGGATTGCGTATGATCGGGCAGGGAATGCACGGATTCGTGGGGAATAAAGATGTAGAAACGGAACTGCTGGAAGAGGAGCTTGCCGTGCCTACCGATATGCGAATATTTTACCTTACGAAAGCCTTTTATGAGGGATATTCTATAGAGAAGCTCTATGAGCTGACCAGGATCGACAGCTGGTTTTTGCAAAGGCTTAAAAACATATTCGACCTCCATAGTGCATTGAGAGATTATGACTCACTGGAGAATCTTCCGGATGAATTGCTGCGTGAAGTCAAGAAAAAAGGATTTTCCGATTTTCAGATAGCCCGTTTTGTTTTCAAGAGCAGCGACGAACAGATCAGTAAGGATATGATTAAGGTAAGGGAGCACAGGAAGGGAAGGGGCATCTTGCCGTCGGTGAAACAGATCGATACGCTGGCTGCCGAATATCCCGCGCATACCAATTATCTCTACCTTACCTATAATGGCGATGGTCATGACATTCCCTTCCAAAAGGATGGCAAATCAGCCATTGTTCTGGGTTCTGGTGCATACCGTATAGGTAGCAGTGTGGAGTTTGACTGGTGTGGAGTGAATGCGATCAATACGCTCAACAAGGAAGGATACCGTTCAGTGGTGATCAACTACAACCCCGAAACGGTGAGCACTGATTATGACGTATCTGACAGGCTCTATTTTGAAGAACTCACCCTGGAACGGGTGCTGGATATCATTGATCTGGAAGAGCCGTATGGGGTAATTGTATCCACCGGAGGACAGATCCCCAACAACCTGGCCCTGCGTTTATATCAGCAAAATGTCAATGTGCTGGGAACCTCTCCCGAATCCATTGACAGGGCAGAGAACCGCCACACTTTTTCTGCCATGCTCGACCGGCTTGGGATAGATCAGCCCAGGTGGAAAGAACTCTCCGATATTGAAGAGATATACCGGTTTATCGACGAAGTCGGATACCCTGTTCTGATCCGGCCTTCTTACGTGCTTTCGGGTGCTGCCATGAACGTGGTATCGAACCGTGAAGAGTTGGATGAATTTCTGAAATTGGCTGTAAAAGTTTCCAGGCAATACCCGGTGGTGGTGAGCGAATTTATTGAGAATGGTAAGGAAATCGAAATGGATGCGGTGGCCAATAAAGGCGATATCGTTGTTTATGCCATCTCGGAGCACGTGGAGTTTGCCGGGGTTCACAGCGGCGATGCCACCTTTGTGTTTCCCGCCCAGAAGATTTATGTGGAAACCGTTCGGAGAATCAAAAAAATTGCCCGTAAGATCGCCGAGGAGCTGCAGATCTCCGGTCCGTTCAACGTACAGTTTATTGCAAAGGATAACGATGTAAAGGTTATTGAATGCAACCTGCGTGCGGCCAGAAGTTTTCCGTTCGTTTCCAAGGTGTTGAAGACGAATTTCATTGAACTGGCTACCCGTGTGATGCTGGGTCAGCAGGTGGAAACACCTGTGAAATCATTGTTTGATCTGGATCATATTGGTGTTAAGGCACCCCAGTTTTCTTTCTCACGGCTTCAGAAAGCCGATCCGATCCTTGGTGTGGAGATGGCTTCCACCGGCGAGGTGGGTTGCATCGGCCAAACCTATTACGAAGCCATACTGAAGGCCATGCTCTCGGTGGGATACTCCATTCCCCAAAAGAGCGTACTGCTTTCATCCGGGCCGGCACGCTCCAAGCTGGAAATGCTCACCAGCGCCCGTATGTTGGCTGAACGGGGATTTGAGCTTTATGCCACCAAAGGTACCCACGATTTTTATAAGCAAAACGGAGTGGAGACTACAATGCTCCATTGGCCCGATGAGGACGAGCAACCCAATACCATTGATTACATAAGGGATAAGAAGATTGACCTGGTGATCAATGTCCCCAAACACCACGGCAAAAATGAGCTGGACAATGATTACCGGATCCGGCGGACAGCTATTGATTACAACATTCCGCTGATAACCAATGCACGGCTGGCCAGTGCTTTCATCTATTCCATCTGTAAATACGATACGAAAAGCCTGGAGATAAGAAGCTGGAATGAATATTAATGCACGAATGTGTGAATGCTTAAATTGCGAAAAGCATAGAGCTAAGGGCTTAGGGTAAAGAGGGAGCGTTTCGGGTCCCGGGTCCCGAGTCTCGGGTTGGTGTTAGCGAAAGTTTTTCTATCATAAATGATTCCTTAGTAACAAAAAAAATAAATATTATAATCCTACAACGTCTAAGAATATTTGATTGGAGAAACACGAGACCCGAGACATGAAACCCGAGACTTTCTGCTCTTTGCCCTAAGCCCTAAGCCATTTCAATCATTCTATCATTGCTCAGACAAAAACGTTAAACCAAAAATACTCTGCAAAAGAAGCCTAAACTATGGACCTTATAGACCGCGTGAGAGACACTGCCAGGAATCATTTTGAAAGCGCCGGAAGCAGTCACCGGTGGGACCACACCCAACGGGTATACCGGCTTGGTCTGCATTTGAGTGATATGGAGGGAACCAACAGCGAAATTGTTGCTTTGTCTGCTTTGTTGCATGATATTGGCAGGACTGAAGAGGACAGGAGCAGAGGAATGATATGCCATGCGGAAAAGGGAGCGGATATGGCCCGGGAGATTTTGTCGGAGGAAGGCCTGGGAAAAGATAAGATTGATCAAATTGTGCATTGTATAGCTACCCACAGGTTCAGAGACAATAAACTACCTGAAACCCCCGAGGCCAAAGTGCTGTTTGATGCCGATAAGCTGGATTCTA
This sequence comes from uncultured Bacteroidales bacterium, assembly GCA_964399175.1. Taxonomy (GTDB): domain Bacteria; phylum Bacteroidota; class Bacteroidia; order Bacteroidales; family UBA12077; genus JAGXLC01. The sequence goes on from CAYNPZ010000067.1 coordinate 10,284, forward strand.
TAGGAGCTGTAGGTATTGGCAGGGCTTTTCTATTTGCAGGTGAAGTAGGAGCCAAACTCCACGATAAGGAGGTAGACACCGAAAAATCTTCACCCTATAGTGAAGAGGATACAGCCTATCGGGAATATCTGGTCAAGCTCAGATACATAAAGGAACGGATGCTGACCGGAAGTGGTTTGGAGCTTGCAGAAGAGCGGCATCAATTTATGACTGATTTTTTTGAAAGGCTCAACCGTGAAGTAGACGGAGAAATCTGAAGAAATCGAACGATTAACCCTGAAATACATCAAGGCCAGTTTGCAGAGAGAGACCGTTTATTGAACCCGGTAACCTTTTATGTTAAGGAATAAAGCATTTCCCGGGTATTCATTAAAACTTACCAAAACACCGTTAGCTGAGTTTTTCAGGATATGATCCTGGTTTAACTTCCCTATGCGGATATAAAGATTTTTTGATTAACTAATATTTAAGTTTTATATTTGTAAAATCTACTTCAGGAGAGTTGAGGCGAATTTTTAAATTAAGGACAGGGTGTTTTTGCTTTTCAAGAGTAAATCAAATAATTAAAACAGGCAATCAATGAAAAATGTACTTCTGAGTTTATCTATTTGCTTAATCCTGGGGCTTTATTACCAGGTTCAGGGGCAAAATCAGTATGAGTTGCTCTATCTTCAGAATCAATTTGATCTCATTGTTAAACAGGCTGAAATCAAAACGAGTTCCAACTCTCCGGATTCAATCGATTATTATTGGTATGCAGTAGCTTTAAATAAGAAAGGAGCAATCAATCAATGCTTCCAAATACTGAACGAAGGATTGCAATATTTTCCCGATAATTCAAAGCTTAATAAACTTTTAGCCGACGTTTATTTTCAAAATGGAAATTTTACAGACGCTGAATTCATATTCCAGAAGTACCTTGGTGATCCGCAATGTAAGATGAAACTTGTTAAAATTCATGAGTTCAACAACAATTATTTACAAGCAATAGAGAATCTTCAGAAATTGTATAGGAATGATACTACCAATATTTTATATTTAAGACATTTAGGGGACAATTATTATGACTTGGATAGCACTTCAAAAGCATTGTTTTTTTACAAAAAAGCATTGGCTTTAAATCCTTATGACCAGCTTACAGCTTATAAGGTCTCCCGGATTTATCGTAAGAATCAAGAATATCAAAAATCCATTGAAGCGTGTCAACCCATACTGGTAAAAGATTCAACCAATTTGAGATTTTTAAAGCAGGCAGGATATGTATATTATGAATGGAAAAAATACGACCGTGCTACCGAGATATTTTCAAAAGCTATTGCGTCAGGTGATTCAAGTAAATTTGTATATAAATATTTAGGAATTTCCGAATTAGGAAACCATATATTTCATAGCGGTCGAAAACATCTTCTGGAAGCATATGAGAAAGATCCTAAAGATTTTGAGACCTGTTATTTTCTGGGGAAAGCCTTTTTAAATTCGCCCACACCTGGTAAGGGTTTGTATTATTTGAACAGAGCTGATTCATTGTTACAACCTGATCCTTCTGTAATGTCTGCGTTATATCTTGAGAAGCAGTCGATATATAGTGCAATGGGCAAATTTATTGATGCTGTATCCTGTTATAAATCAGCATACAATTATAATCGTAAGCCTGAGTATTTATTTTATATTGCTTCCACCTATCAGCATAAGCTTAAAGATAAATCCAAAGCATTGGAATATTACAGACTTTTTTTAAGCGAATTGCCACCCCAACAGCGTTCAGAGCATGGAGTAAGTAAGAAGGGCATTGTTATTACTTATAGAAAAGTAGCTGAAGACAATATCAAAGAATTGAAGAAAGAGCTTTTTTTTCAGGGAGAACTTGATTAATCTTGGTATCCCGAATTATTTATGAATAAGTCGGGTTAGATTGAATGTATGAGGAATACATAAATATATAATAATACAATTTTTATCTCCGTTTCGAATCTAATATTTCCCTTTTTGGAATACCTCATAATGAAATGGGGTATGTTAAATTTTTATTAAATTTTCTAATTTTACCCCCTGGAAATTTTGGGGGAGTTCCTTTGATTTGTGTAATTTTGCAGACAAATTATGCAAACATAACTTGTGTAACAATTGATTTGAATAATTAAACAAATTCAGGTATTGTTTTGTTATAGGAATTATAATATTTGAATTTCATTCCAGTTAGGTAAGTTCGGATTATTATAGATGTTACAATCAGCCGGGAGGTTTTTCCCGAAAAAATAAATGTGTGTATATTTTAAAAAAATGGGATGCATATGGTTAGCAAGAAAACAAAAAAAGCAGATTTGGAAAGAAAAAGGGGCCTGTTCATGGAGATTGGATTCATCTTTGCCCTGGGTTTGGTTTTGTTGGCTTTTGAATGGACATCAACACCAGATCAGGCGGAAGGTTTCCAGCAACAGGATGAATCCAATGTCGTGCAGGAAAACGTACCAGTCACACGGCAGAAGGAAAAACAGCCGCCTCCGCCGCCACCGCCCCAATCACCAGAGATGTTGAACATCGTGGAAAATGATGTAAATATTGATGACGAGCTGAACCTCGAAGAGACCGGTGCAGATCAGAATACGGAAGTATCAATAGATGCCTTTGCACAGGAAGAAGAAGAGGAGGAAGAAGTTCAAAATACTTTTATGATCGTTGAGGATATGCCCAAGTTTAGGGGAGGCGGAATTGATAAATTCCGCAACTATGTACAAAAGACTGCAGAATATCCTACAGTGGCTCAGGAGAATGGTATCGAAGGAACAGTTTATGTTAAGTTTGTGGTGGATGAAAAGGGCTCAATATTAGGATTAGAAGTTGTTCGGGGCGTTGATCCCGCGCTGAATAATGAAGCAAGAGAGGTGATTGCCCAGGCTCCTGAATGGGAACCCGGTAAGCAGAGAGGTCAGCCCGTAAGGGTGCAATTCACCATACCGGTGGTCTTCAATTTAAATTAGTGATCACAGCATAATATACGGAATATAAATTTTAATGACAGACCTGGTGGGTATTTAACCTGTCAGGTCTGATTTTTTGTAACCTTTGTTAGTCATTTACAGTATATTTGTTTCTGCACGTTAACCTGGATTGTTTATAAATCCCGCTTATGAGAAAACTCATATCTACCCTAACCAGGCAGGAATATCCTTTCTACAGACTTGAAGAATTTGCTGATAATGGCGAGCCCCTTGAAGTGGAGATTGAAGGAATTGAAGACGCAAGAGTAAGGAGCGGAGAGCATCTTACCCAACGGTTTGCTTCTTTTTTGCCTTTTCAGTCCTTCGACCCGGAATTGTCAATGGGCGAGGGAAATACTCCTCTGCTGAATGCAACCCCTGACCTCAGAAATTTTACCGGTATAAAAGTGCTGGTGTTCGTTCCACCTTATACTTCTGTTGAGAAAGTAATAATTCCGGTGTATATTCGTTTCGCGTAAAATAAAGAATTGGATGAAGAAAAAGCAGGTCTACCAGACGTTTATATTTTTAGTGATTGGAATAGGTATATTCGTTTATATATATAAAGATCTACAATTGGATAAGATAAAGGATGCGCTTGGTTCCCTGAAATATGAGTGGATTGTGTTATCAGGAATCTTCGGGCTTTCAAGTCATTTTATCCGTGCTTTGCGCTGGCAACAGCTTATTGAACCTCTTGCCCACAAGCCCAGAACATTGAATACCTATCTGGCCGTACTGGTATTGTATCTTTTTAATATTTTGATCCCCAGGGGTGGGGAAGTTGCCCGGTGTTCCGTATTGGACCGCTATGAGAAGATTCCCTTTACCAAGCTGCTTGGTACGGTTGTTACGGAACGTCTGTCGGATCTGACGATCTTTTTTCTGATATTGATTTTGCTTATATTCTGGGATGCGCCTTTACTGGACCAGTTCGCCAGAAACAACCCGGGATTGGTACAGGGATTCAGGGATGTGTTTACAAGTAAATATTTTTATATAAGCATTGTAGCTGTTGGAGCAGGCCTTTATTTCCTGTTTTTCTCCGGCAAAAGATCCCAGTCGAAACTGATGGACAAGATTCTTAAAATCAAGGAACAATTCCGGGAAGGCATTTCCACCATTTATAAAACAAAGAACAAGTTTTTGTATATACTATATACTTTGATGATCATCTTTTTATGGCTTTTAATGCTTTATGTGGTGTTTTTTGCCTATGAACCCACTGCCAATCTTTCTTTCAGAGTGGCTGCGATTACCTTTGCCATAAGCTCCTTTGCTTTCATTCTGCCCATTCAGGCAGGAATCGGAGCCTGGCATTTTATGGTCATCCAGTCTCTGTTCCTGTTTGGTGTTGATAAAGATACCGGAGCTGTGTTTGCCCTGATCGCCCATACCTTCACCAATCTGATATTTCTGGCTGTGGGTACACTGGCTTTTATCCTTTTCCCCATTATCAACAACAAACAGGAAGAAAATATCAAATTTAAAGACATCACCCAGAAAAAAGAGATGGAAGGAAAATGACCAATAAATCCATAATAAAATTTTATCTTTCAGGTTTTGAGTTTGAATAAAAAGATCCCTTTAATCCATATGCATTCCCTTAGCGTTTCCCGTAAAAAACATCTGTTGGCTTCTTCGCAAATTAAGAAGCTGTGCCTTCTGTTCTTTATGATCGGATTAATACCTGTGTTTGCTGAAGGTCAGCTTTTCTCCGTGTATGATATTGAGAAGGAAGATTATCCGGTAGTACGGGCCCGTTACTTATATATGGATGAAGAGGGGAAGCCGGTATATGATTTCAGCAGGGAGGATTTTAAAGTATCTGAATACGGGGAGAAGGCCCGGATCCTTTCTCTGAAAAATCCCCAAAAGAGCCCGCCAAAAAAGCTTTCTGTAGTGCTCACCTTTGATGTATCCAGCTCGATGGATAAAGAACGGATGGAAATAGCCCGTGCAGCAGGTTTAAGCTTTATTGATCTTTTGCCGCTGGAAGTCTCCGAATGTGCCGTATCCAGTTTTGATCATATGAACTACCTGAATTGCGATTTTACCCATTCGGAGGAGCGTTTGAAAGAGGCTGTAAAATCCCTGAAGGCACAGGGAGGTACCAGCTACAATTCCGGTTTTGTTAATCCTTATTCCGGCGCTTTTCAGATTGCAAAACAAGGAAAATACAAGAAGGTGGTTGTTTTTTTAACCGATGGTCTCGGCGAAGGAAATGAATCTGAGATTATTCGGCAGGCTGAAGAGCACGATATAACCGTATATCCTGTGACCGTCGGACTGGGTGTACCTGACATTCTGAAAAACATAGCCCTCAAATCAGGTGGCCGGTACTTCGGGGAAGTCACCGATACTTCCAAAGCAAAGGAGATCTATAACCAGATTCTGATCAATGCCCAGTCGTTTAAGGCAGGAGAAATTACCTGGGAAAGCCCCAACGGATGCCATAAGCAGATCAATACCACCTTCTCCTATAAGGGACATAATTTAGAATCTTCCTACAAGCTCACAGAACAACAGCGTGTAAGGCTGGATATACAGCCGGTTTTCCTTCAGTTTGAAGCTTCTGATTCGGCTTCTTATAAAAACATTAAGATGGGTGCGGTTAATGCTGATTTTACAATACAGGATGTGCTACTGGAGAATAAACAGGGTTTTTCCCTGGAGTATAATCCGTCTCCACCCTTTCAGATTGAAAACAGTGCAACCTCAGATATCCGGCTGAATTATGAGCCTTCAGCCGGTGAAGAGGCCTTTTCACCAATAAAGATCATAAATGATCAATGTCCGGATTATTATGTATATGCAAAAGCAGGTGGCGGGGCAAATGCTGCCAGCCTGGAGTTGCTCACACCCAACGGAGGTGAAGTATATTCTGCCGGTTTGAAAGGCAACTTAAAGTGGAGAGGTATTTCAGAGCGGGATAGCGTGGCGGTACATTTTTCACCCGATCAGGGCAATTCCTGGGAATTTGTTGAGATGGCAGGCGGTTTGTCTGATGAATGGGAAATACCTGCTGTTGAGGGAACAGACAACCTGATAAGGATCGAGCAAAACGAAGACCAATCTCCGGGCAGAGGCATCGAACCTTTGCTTTCATTAAGCGGTGATCGATCCGAAGCACATAATGCCCGGTTTGTGGGTAATGGTAATTATATCATCACCACCGGTGAGAATAATTCCATGAAGTTGTGGAATGCCAATACCGGCAAATATATTCGATCCTTCCTGTTTCATAACGACTGGGTATACGATGCCGTACCAAGCCCTGACGGTAGCAGGATTGTATCTGCAAGCGATGACGGCAGTGCCACGATTTTTACTCCAGAGGGAAATATGGAAGAGCATCGGCTTTCTGTTAATTATTCGGGCATTAACAAAGCCATATTTTCCAATGATGGCGAGCAGGTCATCACAGCAGGCGATGACGGGGCCATCAGGTTGTGGAATGCCAATACCGGCCGCCATTTATATGGAATCCGTGCCCACAGGGGATGGGTGCTGAATGTTGACCTGAGTCCGGATGGTGAACTGCTGGCTTCGGGAGGGGATGACGGCCTCATCCGGACTTATCGTTATACCACGGATAGAGTCACAAGGGATATTTATCAGATGACCCTTACCGGTCACAAGAACTGGATAATGGATGTGGAGTTCAGCCCCGACGGCTCAAAGATATTGAGTGCTTCCAAAGATGGTACGGTCAGGTTGTGGGATGTCGCTACTGGTTCTCAGTTGCATGTCTTCACCGGACACAACAATGAAGTTTACTCAGCAGGATTTAGCCCCGACGGGAACCGCATATTGACTGCTGGCAGGGATGGCACCGTCCGTGTGTGGGATATGGCTAGCAAACAGACGGTTCACATGTTAAAGGCCGAAGGAGATAGCTGGTACAGAAGGGCCTATTTCGGACCCGAAGGCAACCGGATCATCACCATCACCAACGAACGTAAAGTTAAAGTCTGGGTGATCAACGAAACCAAACCTTTCCAGAAAGATGTTTCCGATAAGTCTTTTCAGATTGTTTCTCCGAAGCCCGCTTTAAAAAAGGTGGATTTCGGATCGCATTTCACCGGCCGTTCAGTTGATACCCTGATAGGCAGTTTTTTTACAAATGAGTCAGATCATGCCCTTAAGGTGGATCATATTTTTATTGGAGGAAGTGATCAAAAGGAGTTTTCCCTGGTTTCCGGCCATCAGTCGTTTATACTTTCTCCCGGGAAGTCAAAAGATATTGAACTGAACTACTCACCCCGCATTACAGGAAGCAGAACAGCCTTCGTCGGGATCATTACTCCCACGGATACGGTAAAGACCCCGCTTACGGGAATGGGCTTGGAACAAGCATATGATCTGCCGGTGGAACGGCTGAATTTTGGCAGCTTGAATATAGGGCAAAAACGGGATACCGCTCTTGTGTTTCTGGAGAACAGCGGGAATACTTCCCTGGAAACGGGAAAATTTAATATAACGGGATCTGGAGCATCTCAGTTTGTCATTAAAGGTCCGGTAGAAGGTAAGGAGGTTTCCCCGGGATCATCAAAGCGCATAAATCTTGCTTTTAGCCCGGATGAAGGTGGCAGAACCAGCGCAGTGCTGAATTTTACAGTGGATGGCAACCAACATCGTATTGATTTGTTTGGTGAGGGTTTGGCACCACGGGAAATTCAACTGGAGGGAAAAGTGTTGGAACAATCCGATAATCGGCCTTTAGCGGCATCTGTCCGCAGTTTCGATTTAAAAACCAATCGTTTGCTGGATTCAACAAATTCCTTGGAAAACGGGAAATATACTATGGAGATGAATCCCGGAAGAGAATACAGGATTGTAGCGGATAAGGATGGGTACATCCCCGGAAGCATTCACCTGGATCTCACCGGTACACCCACCAGGGAAAAAATGGTAAGGAATATTTACCTCTCATCCATTGACTCCGGCTCCACTGTAGTGTTGAACAACATCTTCTTTGAATATGCCAGGGCACGTCTGACAGAGACCTCCAAAGCCGAACTGGATCAAATGAGCAGGTTTCTTGAGGATAATCCCGGCATTTCCATACAGCTTTCCGGTCATACCGACAGCATTGGCACCCACCAGGATAACCTGGTACTGTCCAGACAAAGAGCCGATGCCGTTCGGGATTACCTTGTAAAATCAGGGATCTCCCCGCAAAGGATAACCACCAAAGGTTATGGTGAAACCAAACCGGTGGTGGATAATGATACCCCCGAAGGAAGACAGAAAAACCGGAGGGTGGAATTTACAATTACAGGCCGATCCGATGCTTCAAGGCAATAAATAAGAAGAAAGATAAAGGAATTCAATTGGTTTTTTTAGCCCTCAATCATCTTTTAAAATTTAACCAAAAAATAATCTACTCTTGATTTATATCCCAAGGGGCGTGTTGACAAATATGGAATGTATTCTTTTGTAGCCCTGTTCATATTGTTTATCTTTTCTTGTACCTTTGCTAAACAAATTTTCCCGTTAAGGTGTATTACATATGTTTTATTGTCAATATTAAAATGATACAAAATGGAACATACAGTGAAAATACTTAAAATAAACCAGATTACTCATGATGTGAAGGAGTTCATAACCGAAAAACCAAAAGGTTTTAGCTTCGTTCCGGGTCAGGCTACTGTGGTTTCGGTCAATAAACCGGGACTTGAGAACGATAAGCGGCCTTTTACCTTTACTTCTCTGAATGATGAGAAAAATCTGGGTTTTACCATAAAAATCTATCATGAAAAACAGGGCGTCACCGATACTATGGATGAGCTGAAAGAAGGAGATGAGCTGATCATTAATGAACCCTGGGGCGCCATCAAATATAAAGGCCCGGGCTATTTTATAGCCGGGGGAGCGGGGATTACCCCGTTTTTGGCCATATTGCGCCAACTTAAGAAGGACGGAGAGGTAGACGGCAATATGCTGTTCTTTTCAAACAAAACCAGAAAGGACATCTTACTGGAAGATGAATTAAGGGATATCCTCGGCGATCAGGCGATCTTTACCCTTACACGGGAAAACCATCCCGATTATCATTACGGATATATCGATGAGGAATTTCTGAGGAAACATGTTAAAGATCTCAATAAGGAATTTTATGTATGCGGCACGCCCGAGATGACGGATGAGATTAGCAAAACCCTGGAGAAACTGGGTGCATCTCCGGATTCGGTGGTCTTTGAAGGAAAATAATCCAGGGATTGCAATAATTAATTTGAACTTTTCGATTAACCTTTCGAGCGAACCGCCGGGCATTTCGGGTTCTTCGATGACTTTACCGGGTTCTTCGGTGATGATACCGATGAGGTGAATTGTCTTACCGATGACCTTTCCGATGTTACCGGTAAGCTTGTTGGTCATACCGATGACCTTTCTGATGTTACCGGTGAGATTGTTGGTCATACCGATGACCTTTCTGATGTCACCGGTGAGATTG
>CAYNPZ010000068.1:0-19462 GCA_964399175.1 uncultured Bacteroidales bacterium
GATTTTTACAGAAAAAGCTTGACGGCTATGCCCGATACCCGCTTTGACCGTTGGCGGCTTTGTGCCCGGGACGCCTCAAACGGACTCAAGCTATGGGAACGGGAAATGCCTGATTGGGGTCCGGATGTATGGGAGGCTCCCCGTTACTGGAGTTCTCCACCTACCCTGACGAGACGGCTGGTAGCCATTGGAGAGCGAGTGTTTGTCACACTGGGTTACAAAGCCCCGGTTAGTGTTCTTGATGCATCCACCGGCGAGGTTCTCAAGACCCTTGGCCAGACCACCAATACTGATGAAATACTCTGGAGTGACAGCGTATTGATAGTTCGCAGAAGAAAGAAAATCCCCGCTTCGACGGGGGGACATACATGGGATACGCAAGTCCTTCCGAATGATAACAATGAAGCCGAAATACCTTCCGTGGCGGTTGGTGAGCAAACCATTATGGCGGTGGATCCGGAGTCCGGCGAGACCCTTTGGAAGTGGCCGGAAACCCAAATGGTAACTTTGTCCCTGGCTGCGCATAATGGCAGGGTATGTTATCACAATTTTGAACAGATTGTCTGTCTTGACCTGGAGACCGGGAAAAAGTTGTGGAGCGTTGACAGTCCTGCCTGGCCCGAACGAATGGGCACAGCCGGGACCCTTGTCATGCATGGAGATATGGTACTCTATACGAACGACAGGGATCTTCAGGCCATTTCCGCCAGCAAAGGAGAGATAGAGTGGAGAGGGCCCCGGATAATCCAGTCTTCTCCATGGCAGCCTCCTGACCTTCTGGTCGCCGATAGCTTGATCTGGGGCAGCTTAACGCCCAGTGCAGCCAATAATCCTTTCCCGGCAGTCCGCTCTCCCTATGCTTCTCTACCTCCTAATCCGTGGTTCAGACAGTCGGTAGACGAGGCCATGGAGAAGAGGATACAATCTCCGAAGGAACCCGACTGGCTTCAGGGTCCCGAGCCGAAGGGCATCAATCCGAATACCGGTAAGATTGAGCGGGTCATTGACATGGGTAATCTCGTTACTCAAGGTCATCACGTGCGTTGTTACCGCTCCAAAGCCACCGATAACTACCTTCTTTACAACAAGAGAGGCATTGAGTTTGTCGGTATAAAAGAAGGGACAGACCATGCCCGTTGCAACTGGACGCGCGGGGAGTGTTTCTACGGGGTACTGCCGGCCAATGGGTTGGTATATGTTCCGCCGCATCCCTGTGCCTGCTTTCCGGCAACACTAATGAACGGTTTTCTCGCTTATGCTTCGGACCACGGCGAAAAGAAAGATAAAACTTCCGGGCCAGGGCTAAAAAAAGGCCCGGCCTATGAGAAGGTTGATGAAAATGCAGAGTCTTCCACAGCCAGCGAATGGCCTTTCTACCGGCATGACCCGGAACGAACCGGCACTGCCGGTTGTAGTGTGCCAGCGAACTTGTCCGTTAGCTGGAGAGCAGAATTGAAAGGGGATCTTACTGCTCCCGTGATCGCTAACGACAGGCTTTTTGTGTTTACAAAAGATAATCATACCTTGCACTGCCTGGATGCCCAAACCGGTAGCCTTTTGTGGAAGAAGACAGTGGACGGAGGTGTGGATACACCTCCTACCATCTACAATGGGCTGACACTTTTCGGCTGCAATGACGGGTCTGTCTATTGCCTGAGGGCAAGTGACGGTGCGCTTGTATGGCAGTTCCGGGCTGCTCCCGGAGAGCGGCTGATAATGGACGAAGGTCAGCTTGAGTCACCCTGGCCGGTTCACGGGAACGTACTGGTTATAGATAGCCTGGCATATTTTGCAGCGGGTCGCTCCTCGTTTCTCGACGGTGGCATCCGTATGTACGCTATTCGTCCGGGAACAGGGGAAATTGTTCACCAAACCAGGGTAGAAGGCCCCCGGCTGAATTATATAGAGGAGAATGGAGGGGAAAGTACCAAATTCCCCGCCCCGATTCATCAATCCTATAATATCCAAAAAGCAAATGGACATCCGTATTCACAGGAAGGTGCCAAATCTCACCTGCTTGTTACCGGGGCGAATAAGAATCACATTTATATGGGCCAAAAAGCTTTCAAACTCAATTTGGAAGAAATGGAGTTATCTATGCCTCCAACTGGTTTGGGACGAAAAAAACTGGGATTGCATCTGGCCTCGCAATCGGGGTTTTTGGATGATACATGGTTTCATCGCACCTCCTGGCGCTACACCCGTTACTGGCCGGGACACACGTTTGGCTCATCTGTGCCGAGGTCCGGCCAGATTCTTGTGTTCGATAAAAATACCACTTACGCGCTTCGGGCATTTAACTCGGGAGGACGCGGAGGATCATTCATGGCAGAAGAAAAAAGTGGGTATATCCTCTGTGCCGATGACAACGATATCCCTCTGAAAAGCACTCAGGAGAGCCACGGTCTCTATATCGAACGGACTCAGCCATCCCGATGGGAACAAAAGATTCCTGTGCGGGCTAACGCTATGGTTCTTGCGGAAGATGTACTCTTTTTGGCGGGGCCACCCAATGTTTTCCCTGAAAATGATCCATACGCAGCGCTCGAAGGGCGAAAAGGAGCACGGCTTTGGGCAATGTCCATAAAGGACGGCGAAAAACTTCATTCATATAAAATAGAAAATTTACCGGTTTTCGACGGAATGGCCGCTGCTTACAATCGTCTTTATATCTCTGCGCATAACGGTGAGGTTATGTGTTTAGCTCCGAACGGGTAGTATGTAATAATTGCATTATTTCGCTGACGATTTTGTCGGGGAAAGAGGATTAAAAACAAATTAATGAAGGCTGTATTGGGATAGAAGGAAAGAAGTGATTTTATTTTTCAGATCTTATGATATACAAAGCAATTGTTAAATAAAGTCAATAAACTATGAAAACCTATTTAGATCGTCGAAATTTTTTAAAGACTGCGTCCGCCGCAGGTCTTGGTTTAGCTATTAGCCCGGGCATTGCTTTCGGAGAAGACCTTTCGGAAAATCAGAAACAGGTCTCTATTGCATTTATTGGAGTAGGCGGAAGGGGAAGAAGTCATCTCGATTTTATATCCAAAAAAAAAGAGGTTTCAGTTCCAGCTATTTGTGACATCGACCCCAATGCCGTTGCTAAAGCCCAGAAGATCCTGCGAGATAACGGTCAGGATGAAGCAGAAGTGTATTCAGATAATGAGTATTCGTACCGGAAGATGTTGGAGCGGGATGATTTTGAAGGAGTGCTCATTGCTACACCCTGGAGATGGCATGCTCCAATGTCTGTCGATGGTATGAAAGCAGGGAAGTATGTGGGAGTGGAAGTTCCTGCTGCTGTTTCACTTGAAGGGTGTTGGGACTTGGTTAACACGCATGAAGAAACGGGAACGCAACTCATGTTCCTGGAAAATTGTAATTACGACCGGGAGACTCTGGCTGTGATGCAAATGTTACGGGATGGCCTGTTTGGCACCCCGGTTCATGCTACATGTGGATATAGACATGAGCTAAGGGAGCGGATCGCCTTCGGGAAAGGTGATGATGATCTACCAGGAGAGTTCAGGGGGGATTACCGGACCAGACAAAACATGAAACGAAATGCCGACCTGTATCCAACACATGGGATAGGTCCTGTGGCCAAGTGGTTCAATATCAATCGCGGAAATCGTTTTCTATATCTTGTTTCTGTTGCCTCCAAATCGGTATCAATGTATGAATATATTGTAAATCATCCTGAAGCAGGTCCTGATCATCCCAATGCAGAAATCGATTGGAAAGTAGGAGATATGGTTACTACAATAATCAAAACGGCCAATGGAGAAACCATTGTTATTGCCTATGATACCCATCTTCCCCGGCCTTATTCACGGTATTATAAATTAAATGGTACAAAGGGAGTATGGAACGGCCAAAACGAAGGAAGAAGAATTCATATTGAAGGAAAATCCCCGCAACACCGTTGGGAAACCGGTGAGGCTTACGATGCTTATATGAAAAAATATGATCATCCTCTCTGGAAAAAATTTGCCGAAGATGCCAGAAAAGCCGGACACGGGGGGATAGATTATTTCACCGATCGTGCGTTTATCGAATGTATAAGACAAAACGTAAATCCTCCGATGGATGTATATGACGCTGCGACATGGAGCTCCATAACACCGTTGTCGGAAAAGTCAATTGCACAGGGTAGTATGCCGGTGGATTTTCCTGATTTCACCCGTTCACGCTGGATTAATAAAAAACCCGTTCACGGCCATTCTGAAATGGGTTTCCCCCTTCTTTAGGATAGAGGTTTAACAGTAATTGAGATATACAATTAGGTACGCACTTTAATCATTTAACAGGGATATGGTTCTTTAATCGCCATTTTTGTAATAGGCCCTTCCTATTTCAAAAATGATCATGAAAGCTTTATGGAATCCAAACCTTAGCTTATGAAATATATGATAGACTTATCAATGCCTAAGGTAATTCTTTTATGCGTACGTTTCTATATTCAACCCATTTTGCCGGTGGATGCACCTGAAATCCGATACGGCCTTTTGTTTCGCGGTTTACATGACCTTCTGAAGTTTTCCGATTATTAACATAGGTTACAATGTGATCGTCCCAAACATATATTTTATAAGTATTCCATTGTTCTGACCTGAATATAGGATTATGCCACAGGTCACTGGTATAAGCCCGGGCTATATTGTAAATCGAACCCGAGGGATTCTTCACATCATTGGATTGATCGTCAAAAATCTGACACTCGTAACCCAGAGAAGCCGGACCAGTTGTTGAATCCTCCACTTGTTCCCAGGGAAACCGCAGGCCGACTCCTGCGTTTCCTCCCTTGCTTATGCGCACATCGAAAGAGAGAATATAATCTGCATACTGTTCAGAAGTGAAAATCCAGGAAATTTCTTCGGGATTTTCTCCCCGGAGTATTCCGTTCTTCAAAGTCCACTCTGCTTCACCGCACCAGTAGACATCAAAATCATCCATGGATTTTCCTGCCAGCAAATCAACATACTCCCCGGCAGCCTGTTCTGCCTTTTCTTCCATGAGCTGCCAGGAATATTCCTTTTGTGGCAGTTCCATGATCTCAATATCTTTCCAGATATAATGAGTTTTTTCACGACCTCCATGTAATTGAAGCCCAATGGCGCCTTTGCGGGAACGTCGATCGTGTATTTCGGCCATCTTTTCCCCATTCATAAAAGAGGCAATATAATTGCCTTCACAATGGACTTCAAATTGATTCCATTCCCCCGGGTTCATCTCCTGATAGTAGGATCGAGCCAGATCATATATGGCACCGTTGGTATTGCGTGCCTTAGTACCATCTTCTCCTCCCTCATAAACCTGGATCTCATATCCATTGAATGCCGGGCGATAAATTTTAGCATGCCCAGGGTCCCGAATTAATATTCCACTGTTACCTTTTGTGGGCATTTTAATCTTCAACCGCAATTTGAAATCAGAAAAATTCTCTTTCGTAACCAGCCAGCCACCACCTGCTTCTCCTTCCTTCCGGGTTACATGAATCTGTTCATCTTCTACATACCAGTTCCCGGCACCGACTACTTCCCAACCTGTTAAATCCTGCCCGTTGAAAAGAGGTTTCCATTCATTCATTTTATTTCCATCCGGGCCATTACATCCCTGGAATGTCAACAGGAGGATGATGCCAATAATTATTGTTCTCATATAGATTTTATTTTTCTAGTTTTAATTATATAAAATAGACGAAGACAGTAAACTCAAATAAATTAGAGATTTTTCCCGAAAAATCTTTGAGCAAGAGATTGCAAAAGTATTTCTCCGGAGTTTGCCCAGACTCCGGACCAAGAGGTACGGTATTATTCCAGAATTATCACAGCTCACTTACTTTTACAATGCTTCCTTGTTCAGTAGATACTTTTGCTCCATAGGCGATTTGGATTGGCCGTCGTCCAATGTATCCGTCGGGATATGGAGCGGCTTTCCCTTTTATTACTTTTACAAAATGCTGCCATTGTCTTAAAGTACCATCTCTGTCAGGCAAATCCATGGAGATTGGTTCGGGAAGTTCTCCTGTCTGGGGAATACCTTTTGGATGGCCATAATGAATAGAAACTTCCCGGGCGGTTAAGGCAATGGTTGCATTCATCGCAAAATAATAATCCTTCATTCCCGGGCCATAGCGGTAAAGATTCCCCCCGTAATTAGTGAATGCTCCATTTGCATATCGCACTAAAATTCCTGCATAATCATGGGAAGTTCTGGAGCGCAGTTTCATATTGTTGACACCCACCATTCCCATTACTTCCTGAGGTCGCTGTCAATTATCCAATTGTTGAGATCAATAGTGTGGGCCCCTTGTTCGAATTCCACTCCGCCGACTTTATTCACATCCATTCGCCAGTTGATTTTGCTGTCTTTCTTGGGATCCGGTGACAATACTGCCCAATCTCCGCGATAGGTATTAATATCAGAAGAGAGGAATTTACCAACATCTTCCTGTCTAATTTTGTCGATAGCCTGGTTGAATGTAGTAGAATGACGGCGCTGGGTACCAATCTGCAATCCCTTGTTCTGTCGTTCTGCATTGGTAATCATAGCATTACACTCTTTAACATTCAATGCCATTGGTTTTTCACACAATACATGATTGTTTGCCTGCAGAGCATCAACTGTGGCATCCTTATGAAGATAATTGGGCAGGACAACTACTACACCATCAAGATCGTTCTGCAGCACCATCTCTTCAAAGTCAGTATAGGTTCTCGGAGAGCCCCGTTTAATCATTTTTTTCCTGTCTTCCATTTTTTCCGGAACGAGATCACAAAGTGCGGTGATCTCAAACTCCGGTATCTGGTTAATTGCATTAATATGATTCGAACTTCGGTTTCCGCATCCGATGATTCCTATTTTTAACCGCTCTTCGGATATTAACTCTTCACTATTAACACTTGGTGATGTTGCGAGAAGTTGATTGCCGGAGAGAACAACTCCAGTCCCAATTGCTCCACGGATACTCCGTGTAATAAAGTTTCTTCTTGAAATTCTTTTGTCATTCATAAAATTGCCTCCTTATTGTTTTTAATTTGTTCTAAAAAAATCCGTGAGTATAGTTTTAAAAATTAATAATATAAAAATATTTTTGGATTGTGAAACCATGTCCGTAAATAAAAGTCACAAAAAAATTTGTTTTCAATTTTTTGTATATCATTGCTACTAAAAAAAAATGAAATAATTTAATTGCCAGATTTAATATTAGTATATAAAAAAATAAGGAGGTTAACATCTATGAAGAAACATCAGATCTCCCGACGAAAATTTATTGCCCTTTCCGGATTGGGAATTCTTGGAATAGGGAATCTTTTTTTTAATCCATCCCTTATAGCTGCTAAGAGCAATGGATATATTACCCTTTTTAACGGCAAGAATTTGGAAGGATGGCATAAATCAGGCGGAAAATGGACGGTACGAGATGGAGCAATATTTGGAGAGCAGGAACCGGAAACCGGGGACGGAGGATTCTTGTTGACCAATCAACAATTCCGGGATTTTGAGTTAATGATTGATTTAAAACCGGATTGGGGCCCGGATTCAGGAGTTTTTATCCGAACCAATGAAAAGGGAGAAGGAATCCAGATTTATGTGGATTACCATGAGCACGGGAATGTTGGATATATTAGAGGGATTTATCAGAGTGAGGAGGGTAGGAAAGTCTTTCTTATCCGGCCATATAATTTCTTTGGCAAATACGATGCCGACGAAAATCTTATTGGATTTTATACCCGCCCTGATGACAGGGATCATGCCTGGGATCCTACCTATCTGAAATATAGTGCCTCTCCGGAGGAATGGATAAAAGCCTGGAAGATCAATGAGTGGAATACAATGCGTATTCGCTGCGAAGGCAAATATCCGCGTATTAAAGTCTGGGTCAACAATAAAATGATCGCTGACTTTGACGGTGAAACCTGTCCAAATCCACGCTATGACAGAGAAAAATTTTATCAAAGCACTAATGGTAAAGGTTCAATTGGCTTACAGGTGCATGGTGGAGGTGGATGGCCGGAAGGTACCGGGTGTCGCTTTAAAAATATTCGAGTGATGCCTCTTTAGTACCATTCGGAGTAATAAAAGTTAGTAGGTGAATGATCGTATTCTATTAAGTTTCACAAAAAATTAAGGAGGAAATTTGTTATGAATAGAGGTAAGGAAATTCATGAACTTTTGAGCCTTGAAATGGCAGAATTGACTGAACGAGCAAAAGAGCACCTGGTAGTTCTTGAAAATTTAGATGAGTTGCATCAACATTTTGCCAGATCTCTTGCCGATGAGATTAAACAGAACAATCAACAAAATAAACCTACCGTGCTGATTTTACCGTTCGGCCCGGTGGCCCAGTATCCAATATTTATTGAGATTATCCACAAGGAAAGAATAAGTTTGGAGAATTGCATATTTTTTTTCATGGATGAATATACGGATATTAACGGGATAGAAGTATCTGAAGATCATCCTGAGAGTTTTCGGGCGGGTTTTAAACGGTTGTTTGCTGATGTCGATTCTTCCTTGATGATACCGGATGACCAGTTAATATTTCCTACATCAAAAAATATTTATCATTTAAAGTCGATGATTGATCAGGCCGGTGGTATACAAACCTGTTATGGCGGTATTGGTATTCATGGACATTTGGCTTTTAATGAGCCGGAAGATGGTGTCCGTTGGACAGATCCCCGCCTGGTATATCTTAATGATTTTACTGTAACTATGAATGCTATCCGGGGCAATGTTGGAGGAGATGTGATCAATTTTCCGCAGAAAGCTTTAACTCTGGGAATAAAACAGATTATGAATGCCGATAAAATTCGTTTGTACTGCAGAAATGATGTAGAGGAAATCGACTGGGCGAATACTGTTTTACGATTGGCAGTTCTTGGTACTCCGGGCGATGATTATCCCGTGACTTATATTCGGGATCATATTGATTATCAAGTTATAACCGATAAAAATACCGCTGCTAAGCCGAAACATGTTCTCGATGTTCCTGAAAATCCGGATTAAACATTTTTTCTCATGCATTATCAGCTCTTCTTATGCCGGCTTCTATGAGTTTGATAATGAACTGAAATTAACCAGGCGGAGCCAATCAGTATTAAAACTCCTCCGATGGATTCCTTCAGGGTGGGCAGATCACCCAAAAAAATGCCCGCCAATATAAATACGAATACTGGTTGGAGAGCAAGGGCTTCACTCTGTCGAACCAGATCCAGGTATTTGTAAGACTTAAAATTCAGTACAAAGCTTAGTGTTGGACCTAGAAAAGCTCCGAAAAATGTAAAGCCCCAATGTTGGAATTCAGCTTGAGCGAAGTTCGCACGACCGGCGCCAAATACCCAAACTGCTATTACTAATGTACCAATGGCCGCGCGATAAAACACCAAAGTCATATGAGTCAGATTATTGCTTCGCTCCTTGGCTGTCAGGAATTGTCCGGATACCATAAGCGCGGCTAGTAAAGTAAATATTACACCCGTACCTACAATCTCCCAGCGGCCAAGTGTAGTAATGACTCCACCGGCTATCATTAATAAAATCGGTGAAAGCTCGCTACGACGCATGCTTTCACCAAGTATCAATATTCCGAAGACCATGCTTATCAATGGTTGAGAACGGAATAGAAACGATTGAAATGTTGGGTTTAGCAAAGACAATCCGGTGAAAGTGAAAATCTGGCCCAATCCTGTTAAAAGGCCCAATAACAATATTTTCTTCACGGAAGTGAGAGGCAACTTTAGTTGGGCCGGTTTGCCCTGTATTATTATAATCAAAAATGAATAAATGGCAGCAGCCCCGGTCCAAATCAGAGTAAATGCCTCCGGATTGAAACCTCTCAAAGCGATCTTGGCCGTAACAAAATTCGTTGAGAGAAAAAAAGTACCTCCCGTGGCCAGTAGAATCCCCTTTACTTTCGGACGACTGAACAATGTTTTCAATTTAGGGATCATAGCAAGCTTTTGTTTTTAAATCTATGATAGTCCCATTACTTATTTGAAAGAGAAAAGAATTAGAAGGATTACTTTTTCCTCCAATACCAACCATCCACAACTGCAATCCAACTTTCGGCATCATATCTGTGAGCATCAATGTGATGCATTCCCTCTTGATTCCATTCCTCGTCACCACTTTCAATTACCGGGTTACGGGGATAAGGTTTTTCCCTGTAGATAGTGGGGGTAAGCTTTTCTATCTCAAAGGCCTTCACGGCAAGCCCATATTCAGGATAACAGTCCTGGGCAAGTCTGTAAAGCTTATTCTCATATTTGATAACATTTCCAGCTGGCCTGGCAATATTGGGATTGTTATACACAATTGGGTTCTGGTAGTGTTCACACCATGGACCCTTAGGCGAATCGGCAACAAACAGGGAAAGTCTGGCATCTATTCCCCTTCCACCTTCACTGGTATCCACAATCATGGACCCTCTGGAGGCAGTCTCAGAAAAAAGCCACCATTTCCCATTATGTTTAAAGATGGTATTATCTGCACAGTTGCCAGAAATTAGATGTTTTTCATATTTCCATTTATCGGGAAAGTCAACCGCTTTATATAATCGTACATGGTTTGCCCTGAATGTCTCGGGAATCATATAATATTCACCCTCCCATTTAAAAACATTGGGATATGACAAATGAAAAGGCTCATCCAGACAAACCTGCTGATATTCCCAGTTAAGACCATCTTCACTGGTCGCGTAGCCAATATCTCCATGGAATGGTAGATTCGTAGGACTCTCTGTAAGTTTTATCTCAAAAAACATATACCACTTATCCCCTTCCTTTACCATAAAAGGATCCGCCACATAAGCAGCATCCCTGTCCGTTACATCTTCAGCAGTAAAAACCGGATTGTCTACATCTTCAGAATCATGGAGGTTTAAAGGAGAGTCTCCTTTATAGATTGCTATTGAAAAGACCTCCTCCTCCTGTGAAGCCCCCTTTTCATTACAACTTGTCAGAAAACCTGCCAAAATAAAAATTACACCTACAAAAAGAACTTTTTTAATGCTGTTCATTTTCATTTTCATTTTTTTCTTTTTAATAATTTCAATTTTATATCAAAACCTGGTCTCTCAGTGTTCTTCTATTACCTTCAGTCCTTTTCGGCCTTCCCACATGATAATCCAGGGATCCTCAGTTTTTTCCTGAAATGTCCTGAGTTTCTTTTTCATTTTTTCCAACACATTACCATACGCTTCTTTATTCGCCAAATTATTTACTTCATAGGGATCATTTTCCAAATCATAGAGTTCAAACTCCGGTCGGTGAAGAAAGTTCTGAATTGGACGTTTACCCAGGTATTTGATATTCCGGTTAATTAGACTCTGCAAAGTAGAGGAATTCTTAATGTCCCGCGGAACAGGCTGTTCCTGCTCATGAGCAATATTCCAAATGAGTTTATATTTTCGGCCACGCACTACTCGCATGGGCGTATACATTGTAACCTCGTGAAAAGTATGGGAGGCATAGATTTCATCCCAACCGGATGGATTCGGATTTTCCAGAATAGACCGGAAGGAGCGCCCCTGGAAGTGATCGTCTGAAACGGAAAGCCCGGCATAATCGGCCAAAGTTGGAGTAATATCTACCCAATTAATCAATGCGTTATTGTCAATTCCTCTTTTTTTCTGTGTGGGAGTTTTCACGATACAGGGGAGACGCATTCCAGGCTCATATAAAGTCGCCAAGGCACCCGGGAAAGCGGGACCGTTATCCGATAAAAAGACAATCACCGTGTTTTCATAGTGACCTTCTTCTTTGAGCATTGCTACTAAACGACCTATTCCCTGATCTACCCGGGAAATTGATTGATAATATTGCGCAAGCTCTTCCCGGCATTTTTGAGTATCGGTTAAATATGGCGGCACGATGACCTCCTCCGGGTCGTAAGTTACCGGAGTTATTCCTTCATATCCTTCAGCTCTGTTTGCAAAAGTATTGGGTTTCGGCCACGTATTGAAAGGTCGTCCCCTATGCGGGTCATAAGGAGCAAACCAGAGAAAAAAAGGTCGGGAAGGATCATCCGAGATAAATTTTTGACTGGTATTGGCCATTTCCACTGGATTGCGAGAGTTGACTTCCATAAACACATCGAACGGATACACTGATTCCGGAGCTACGTGATACTTCCCGATACATCCTGTCCGATAGCCCGATCGGGCTAATAACATAGGCAAACTCTCCATATCGTCAAACGAAGAAAAATGATGGTAAGCGTGAGACAGTCCATACATACCATTCGCATGGCCATATAGGCCAGATAAAAGGACCGCCCGGCTCGGGCTGCAACTGGAAGTTGTACAAAAGGCATTGGTAAATTTGATTCCTTCACTGGCCAGTTGATCAATATTATGCGTTTTGATCACCTCGTTGCCATAACAGCCTAAATCCCGACCCATATTATCAGTGACAATGAGCAGGATATTCGGCCGGTCACCTGGCTTGTTTCGAGAGATTTCTGCAATGTTGCTCTGTTTGGCCTGTAAAGTCTGTGGAATGAAAGAGTTGGCAGCTAACACAGTGCTTCCGGCCAGGCATTGTTGAATGAACTTGCGTCGTGATACGTTTTTGTGCATAATAAAATACCTCTTGTTCTTTGTTTTCCGTAAATATATTAAAATTTTATCATAATTATCCTAACCCGAATTATTCAAATAATTCTGCCGTTATTGAAAAACCTGGAATTTTGCTTCTTTGTAAATCGCAAAAATCCGGTTTTTCTAATGCGGGGTTGCCTGCTCCGCCGAAGCTAAGCGCAGACGAGCCTGCATCCTGCCCTGCTATCCATCCCGCATTCATAAACTTCACTCCGTTTGTTTATAAATAATACAGGCTAAAAAAATTGGCATTTTTCATATACCGGTTTACAAATTTTTTTTAAATTAACCAATAATTAACTAAAGGCCCGGATGTTATTTTGTTATTTATTATAATTGAGGTCGTTCAATAGGTTGGCCGGTTTATTGAGACTAAGCACTATCATTATCGTAAAAATATATATCAATAATTATAATACATTACTTAAAAAAAGGAGGATTCATGAATTATTACGAGTTGTCCTATGAAGAGTTTTCCCGGTATTCGAATATTCCCTTTAACCGGGTTAATGATCTGAATGAGTTAAATACCAACATATCCAGAGAGATTGGAGATCTGATCAAGCGTAATAATGAGGGCAGCAGAGAGACTTCCCTGATTTTACCGGTTGGTCCTCTGGATTACACGTATCTTGCGGAGATCTGTAACAAAGAACGCATAGATCTGGGCAATCTTCAGGTCTATATGATGGATGAATATCTTGATGACCAGGGTAAACTAATTACCGAAGACCATCCGTTGAGTTTTCGCCGGCATATGCGGGATTTTTTTGTAGCGAATCTGGATGCTGGTCTGGATATGTCAATGGAGCGTATTGTCTTTCCCGATCCGGATAATATTGGCCGGGTGACGGATGCCATTTTAGACAAGGGAGGAGTGGATGCTTGTTATGGTGGATTTGGCATCACCGGTCACTTTGCTTTCAACGATCCTCCGGAGCCAGGAGAAGAGATGACAGTGGAGGACATGAGAAATACCACTACGCGGGTGCTGACCATCTCGCGGGAGTCTAGCACCCAGATGGCGATGGGCGGAACACACGGGAACTGGGAAATACTGCCCCGGCAGGCTGTAACGCTGGGGATGAAAGAATTGTTGGCTTCCCGCCATATCCATTTGACGTTTATGCGAGACTGGCATGCCGGTATATTTCGTCGTGCCCTTTTCGGGCCGGTTAACGTTGATTGTCCCGGCTCCCTCATCCAGGAACACTCGAATGTAAGGGTCACCCTCACGCGGCTGGCAGCAAAGCCACCGGTATTGGATGTTTCCCAGGAAACAGGCGAATAAATAATTAAATAAATAGAAGGAGGAAAAGCATTATGAGTCCACAACAATCTGACCAGTTTACTTTTGAAGCCACAGAATTTTTACCGGATTCCCTTTTTGAGGAGGTTACCGAGGTTAGGGTAGAACATCCGGAAATCATTATCCAGGAGGCTAAGAACAGAAAGAGACGCAATAGTCTGACCAAAGACGGCAATCTTCTGATCCTGGCGACCGATCACCCGGGCCGTGGAGTTACAGTTATCCGTGATGAGCCGTTGATCATGGGCAATCGACAGGAGTACCTGGCCCGGATCTTGAGGGTACTGCAGGAAAATGATTTTGATGGGGTGATGGGCACGACTGATATGATCGAGGATCTGTTTATTCTAAATTATCTTATCAGGAAAAGAGGGGGCGAGAGCTTCCTGGACGACCGTGTTATCCTGGGCTGCATGAACCGGGGCGGAGTTAAGAATACAGTATTTGAGATGGATGACACTTACACCTCTTTTACCGCTGACAGTCTGTATAACATGCGGCTGGACGGGGGAAAGATGATGTATCGCCTGGAGCCCAATGACCCGGGAGCAGGCAGGACCATCACAGCTACTGCCCATATTATCAACAGGATGAATGAGTTAAACATACCCGTTTTCCTGGAGCCTTTAACCGCTAAGAAAACAGAGAAGAGCTATCAGATAGTGAAGGATTATGCCACGTTAATCCGTGATGTGAGTGTAGGAGCAGCCCTGGGAGATTCTTCCAGGAACATGTGGTTAAAGATTCCCTATTGCGAGCATTTTGATCAGGTAGCCAAGGCCACCACGTGTCCGATTATGATGCTGGGAGGAGCTGCAGCAGATGATCCGAGCGGCACCATCAATTCGTTTATCAATGGGATGAACACCGCACCGAGTGTACGGGGAGCGCTTGTAGGGCGTAATGTTACCTTCCCCCTGAGTGAAGATCCGTTAGCCGTTGCCAAGGCCATTGCCGGGGTTATTCGTCAGAATTACAATGAAGAGCAAGCACTGGAAGGCATGCGGAAAGTACGGGGCCAGGAGATGGATGCAGTGAGTCGGTATGCAAAAGGAGGTGACCGATGAGCGGCTCAGGACGAAGCAATTTAGTAGTCGCCCAAAGCGGCGGACCGACTGCTGTGATCAATAACAGTCTGTGCGGTGTTATAGAGCAGGCCAAAGCCTCGAGCGATATTGACCGCGTTTATGGAGCCCGTTACGGGATCAATGGTGTCTTGGGCAATGATTTCCTTGATTTGACAGAGGAAAGCCCAGAGACCATTGCCAAACTCAGGACAACGCCGGGATCGGCGTTGGGCTCCTGCCGCCGGAAGGTTGTAGAGGAGGATTACGAGAACATCATAAAGGTATTTAAGCAACGTAATGTGGGTTATTTTATTTATATTGGCGGCAATGATTCGATGGATACTGCCAATGTATTATATAACATGATCCGGGAGAGAAATTTGGATTTGCGAATTATCGGCATTCCCAAGACGATCGATAACGATTTGATGTATACCGATCATTGCCCGGGTTATGGGAGTGCAGCCCGGTATTATGCCATTTCGCTGAAGGAGGTTGGCCTGGATATAGAGACGCTTCCTACGCCGGTGAGCATTTTTGAGACGATGGGAAGGCATACCGGATGGCTTGCTGCCTCCACGGCTCTGGCCAAAGAGAGTGAAGAAGATGCGCCCCATTTGATTTATGTTCCGGAAAGACCTTTTGAGTTTGACCGGTTTAAAGAAGATGTCCGCCGGGTTCACGATGCCCTTGGATGGGTAGTTGTTGCCGTCAGTGAAGGGTTAAAGACTGCAGCGGGAGAGCCGGTTTCCATTTCCCGAAATCAGGCGAATGTTGACAATTTTGGTCACGGATTACCGGGAGATGTTGGATCAGTCCTGGCCAATACCGTAACAGAATCCCTGGGAATGAGGGCACGCTCAGAGAAGCCCGGTTTATGCGGAAGAAGTTCCATTGCCCATGTTTCCGATACGGACCGCGAAGAAGCTTATCGTCTGGGAACTATGAGCATTCAACATATTGTTAATGGTTTAAGCGGATATATGATGGGATTGAAAAGAGAGCGGGAATCTCCCTATCAGTGCAGCATAGAACAGGTGGACCTGGGAAAAGTAGCCAACATAGAGAAATCGCTTCCTGATCATTTCATTGGCGCTGATTCCAACTGGATCACCCGGGATTTTAAGGCCTATGCCCGTCCATTGGTGGGTGGTAAATTGCCGGATTATGTACGGCTTCTTCGCAGATAATCCCCTGTTTCGATTGTTTCTGATCATTTGCAGGGGAGAGGAATACATTGGTATAAAGTAAGAGGGGAATGCTTTACCTTATCGGATATGTGCGGGCTTTTCCTAAAATAACAAACAGCAAAACCCTATATTTATTATGAATTAATAATTTTAGACTCATTAATAAAAAAGATAAACTATGGTAGAAAGACATATAATTCTAATAATTTTAGCAGTATATGTTGCTGGTATTACAGGACTTGGAGTTTATATCGGGAGAAAGGTAAAAACTTCCGGGGAGTTCCTTCTGGCTGGCAGGGGCGTACATAAGGTTTTGCTGGCCGGTTCTACTTTAGCTACCATTCTCGGGACCGGCGCCACTGTTGGCGCGTCCGGCTTTGCCTATCAGCATGGGTGGGCCGGCAGTCTTTACAGTCTGGGTCAGGGACTTGGGATTATTATTGTGGGGTTGGCCTTTGCCAAAATGCGCCGGTACAATTTTATGTCCCTCGGTGAAGAAATTACCTGTTACTACGGGGGCAACAAGTACATCTATCAGTTTGCCAATACCATTATGTTTCTCAGCCTGGTATGCTGGATCGGCGTTCAGATTATGGGAGCGGCCAGTTATCTGGGACCTCTGATCGATATTTCCTATCAGTCGGCTGTTATCTGGTCAGGTATTGCCTTTGGCTTGCTGGTGGTAATCGGAGGTTATGTTGCGGTGGTTCACACCGATGTGGTGCAGGCCATTGTTTTTTCTCTGGGATTCATCAGTCTGGCTGTTTTCGGTATAATAGCCGCCGGAGGCATCATGGAGATGAAACAAACCGTTCCTGAAGGAGCATGGTCGTTTGTAGGGTACGAAAGCATTGGATGGAATTCTGTCATAGGGATACCTCTGGCGCTGGCTATTTCTTATATTACCGAGCCGGGCTATCGTCACCGGGTGTACAGTGCCAGGTCGGAAGCCCATGCTCGCTGGAGCATGATAGTTCCCGGTCTTCTTATGCTTCCCTTCGCGGTACTGGTTTCGTTTGTTGGAATGTCTGCCTACACGCTGGACCCCACATTGTCCAATCCTGATGAAGCCCTGCCCTGGCTGGCCGCCAATATTTTTCCTGCCTGGGCGATGGGGCTGGTAATCATATCCGGGTTCGCCGCCACCTTTTCCTCGGCCAATTCTGATGCCGCCTCCGGTACAGTCTTTTTTATACGCCATATATACGGATTATTTCTGAGATTGTTTACAAAAGAAAAAGGACAGCGGTATCCGAAAAAATCTCTCCTGGCTTCCCGGCTCACAGTGGTGGTGATGATGGCCACTGCCACTGTCCTGGTCCTGGAGGCTAAATCCATCGTTGATTATATTGTGCTGTTTATTTCCGTACTAATGAGTGGACTGGCTACGGTGATCATCCTGGGTCGATTCTGGCACAGAGCCACTTCGCAGGGTGCAGTAGGCGCTATCTTTACCGGTGCCGCCATCTCGCTTATAGTAGAAAATATGCCGGCCATGAAAGAGTTTTGGGGTGAAATAATCATTCCGGCCACCCTTGGTTCGCTCATCGTGCATGTGGCAATCAGTCTGATAACCTATACCAAAGATAAACCCTCGTTCGAAGAGGTGGCGAAACAGATGACAAAGGAACGTTCAGGACTCGAAACGGAAGATAAAACCAAATTTTTATGAGATGTTTAACGTAACCTTAAAAAATATATCCACATGGAAAATATATGATGACTTCCACGGAGGATAAATTGCAATATAAATTTTTATTTTTACTTTCTACAGTTTATCTGGCGATTGATATTAATGTTCAGGGATTTTTGTCTTTAATGCCCTTTATACGGGGAGAATTTCAAATCACAAGGGCTCAGGGCGGGTTATATTATACTTCCTATTTTTTAATCGCCACAATTATTGCGATTTTTAGCGGCAGAATAGTTGACAGGATAGGTTCTAAAAAGGGGCTGGTATTTGGTACAATTGCAGTGGGTGCTTTAATTATACTCCATCCTTTAGCTCCTTACTTTTTTATTCTTCTGATTTTAGCTTTTTTTACCGGTCTTGCATTCAGTATTATTACCCCTTCATTGAATAAGGCAGTCATGGTAAAAGTTACTCAGGAAAATAGAGCTACTTCCATGGGAATCATTCAGATGGGAGGAGGTGCTGGTGGATTTCTGGGAGCGAGTTTACTGCCGATACTGGGAGAAAATTTCAGCTGGCGAATAGCAATTTTATTTTCCGGTTTTCTGGCTATCTGTATTGGCCTGTTTATTTTTCGTTTTTACAGGGGGAAAATAACAATCCTGAACAAATAAAAGATGCTGAAAACAGTAATCCTTCTTTTATAGATTCTTTTAAAATTTTATTACAGAACCGCCAATTATTAATTATATGTGGGCTGGGATTAGCATTGGGAACTTCTATCGGAGCTGTTCCAGCCCATTATACTATGTATGTAACCCAGGATCTTAATATAAGCAGGACAATGGCTGGTTTTTGTCTGGGGATTTTACAAATAGGGGGAATTGTTGGTCGGCCGGGCTGGGGGTGGATCAATGATAAATTTCTGCATGGCAGCAGAATTCGGGGACTTATTTTGGTTGGGTTTTCCATGGCATTTGCTACCTTATTTTATTCGATTTACATTACCAGGTATAATCCTTCTTTATTCCTGATTTATTTTTCTTCATTTATTCTGGGAATTATAGCTCTGGGATGGATGGGTTTATTTTTCACGACTGTTGCTGAACTGGTCAGTGCAAGGTTTACAGGAATTGGAACCGGTTTTGCCCTTATTTTCACCCGTTCCGGGGCAGTTATCAGTCCTCCGATTTTCGGTTATATTGCTGATGTCTACGGCAGTTATCTCTTGAGCTGGCTGACTATGAGCTTGGTGTTTTTCATTTTCACCCTGATTTTTATTTTTGCAAGTAAAAAACATTGGCTGCAAGCACCGTAGAGACACACCAGGCGTGTCTCTATGGTGCCAATATTCCAATACCGACGATCATCCCAATACCGGTTATCCCGAACAAAATGATCATGAAAAAAATATATCATTGATAATCCCAGGAAATATTAAGCTTAGATTTTTTAAAATGCTAGGTTTGGCGGTTTTTACAACAGAAGCATACTCTCCCAAACTCCCGCTTAAAACAGCGGAATAAGCTTTCCCTTCGAAAGGGAGGGAAGACAAATTAAAAATAGAAAATATTATGCAAGAAATTCCCATGGATACAAAATCGAGTAGAAAATGAGGGCGGAAGTTTTCTTCCGGCCTCATTCCCTCTCACA
>CAYNPZ010000069.1:0-19396 GCA_964399175.1 uncultured Bacteroidales bacterium
ATTCGAACTTTGAAATATTGTTTAATTGAACTACAGAACTTTAATAAACTTTTACGCGAATGAAAGCTCATGCATCCACTTTTAAGTCAGTTTTAACGGCTGTACTGATGATATTGTCCTTCACGGTATTCAGCCAGACGAATTTAATGAAGCCTTCCGAGCATTTTGGCTTCAAACCGGGAACCGACAGAATGCTTTTTGATTATGAATCCCTGACTGACTATCTGAAAACGCTTGAGAAAGCCTCTCCGCGAATGAAACTTGAAAAAATTGGAGAGTCACCCATGGGGAGACCTGTGTATGTAGCCTTTTTCTCTCATCCTGATAACATCCGGAATCTTGATGAGTTGAAAGAGATCAACAGGGAACTGGCCCTGAATCATAAATTGAGTGAGGCCAAGCGCAGGGAATACATCCAAAATGGCAAGGTATTCATTGTGGCCACACTGTCGATGCACGCCAGCGAGGTCGGGCCCTCACAGGCGGCACCATTGATAGCCCATAAACTTCTTACTACCCAGGATCCCGATACCACAAGCTGGATGAAAGATGTGGTATATATGATGGTACCCAGTCATAATCCTGACGGGATGGATATGGTGGTCAACCATTACAAGGGTTATAAAGGCACCAAATATGAAGGGAGTTCAATGCCCGGCGTGTATCATAAATACGTGGGACACGACAACAACCGTGATTTCATAACCCTGAGTCAGAAAGACAACCGGGCCATCTCAAAAATATTCAGTCAGACCTGGTTTCCGCAGGTTATGGTGGAAAAGCACCAGATGGGATCCACCGGACCGAGGTATTTTGTACCGCCCAATCATGATCCCATTGCCGAAAATGTTGATGCCGGGATATGGAACTGGATCGGCATCTTTGGGATGAACATGATCAAGGATATGACGCGTAATGATCTGGCCGGGGTAAGCCAGCACTATGCTTTTGACAATTACTGGCCGGGATCTACCGAAACGTGTATCTGGAAGAATACCATTGGTTTTCTTACCGAATGTGCCAGTGTACAATATGCTACTCCCATCTATGTGGAAGAAAATGAACTTTCGGTATGGGGTAAGGGTCTTTCGGAATACAAGAAAAGCGTCAATATGCCGTTGCCCTGGAAAGGCGGATGGTGGAGACTTGGGGATATCCTGGATTATGAAGTGGTATCCACCATGTCGATTCTCAAGACCTGCGCCAATCATAAAGAGGACATACTGAAATTCCGGAATGATCTGTGCCGGGAAGAGGTGAACAGAGGGAAAACGCAAAAGCCCTACTATTATATCTTACCCAGGGAACAGCATGATCAAAGTGAATTTGTGGATCTGGTTAATCTACTGGAAACACACGGTGTGGAGCGGTATGTTTTGCAAAATTCTGTAAAAATAGAAAATCAGATCTACAGTGCAGGAGATGTGGTTATTCCGCTGGCTCAGCCAT
The DNA here is from genome assembly GCA_964399175.1 of uncultured Bacteroidales bacterium. Lineage (GTDB taxonomy): Bacteria > Bacteroidota > Bacteroidia > Bacteroidales > UBA12077 > JAGXLC01. The sequence goes on from CAYNPZ010000069.1 coordinate 1,450, forward strand.
TCAGACCTTTTATAAAGGAAGTGATGGAGCACCAGAAGTATCCCGTACGTCATTATACACCCGAAGGAGAAATGATAAAGCCTTATGACATTACATCCTGGTCGCTGCCTTTGCATCGCGGAGTAGAATGTTATGAGATCGATGTCAAATCCCGTGTTTTGGAAAATGCCCTTGCAAAAATTGAAGGTCCATACTCCATTGAAAATGCAATTCCGGGAAATTACCAGGCTGTGGTTTTTCCATTCAGTAACAATGAAAGCTACCAGGCTGTTTTCATGGCTCATGAGATGGGTCTGCCGGTCAACTACATGACCCCTGAATTAAATATTGAAGGCAGATCTTTTGAGGAAGGAGCTTTTATCATACCTGCCAATGGAAACAGAGATAAACTGAACAGACTGATTCAGCAACTGGATGTCCCTCCGGTCTTTACACAAGAGGAGCTTGAAACTGAAGGGATGAAGATCGGCTTTCCAAAGATAGCGCTGATAGAGACTTACCAGCATGATATGGATGCAGGTTGGACCCGATATATATTTGATACCTATCACATCCCGTTTGATGTGATCCATCCAGATGAGATCATGGAGAATGATCTGGAGGAATACGATTTGCTGGTTTTTCCTGATACCCATAAGTCGGTGCTTTTGAAGGGCAAGTACGAAAGGGATGACCACTACCAGATGAGCCATTATCCTCCCGAATATACCAAAGGTATGAAAGAGAAAGGCCTGCAGCAAGTGATGAAGTTTGTCCAGGAAGGTGGTAAAATAGTGAGCTGGGGGAGGTCGACCGAACTGTTCATGGGCAAGCAAACCATAAAACACAACGAGGATGAGACGGAGGAATTCAGCCTTCCGGTGGAAAACGTGTCTTCTTCTGCCAAAGAAAACGGATTATACTGCCCCGGCTCTTTTGTTAGGGTAGATCTTGACGGTCAGAAAGTATTTACCCGTGGTATGCCGGATGAAACGGGTGTTTTTTACAGGGGCGATCCGGTTTTCGATACCAGCACCCCCGTATTTGACATGGACCGAAGGGTTTTGGGCCATTTTCCGGAAGAGGATATTCTGCTGAGTGGCTATGCAAATAAGGAAGATGAAATAGCTAAACACCCGGCTTGGGTGTGGGTGAAAAAAGGATCGGGTGAATTGATCCTGTTTTCTTTCAAGCCTCAGTTCAGGGCTTCGACACAGGCAGACTATAAGCTGATATTTAATTCGCTGCTCTTTTCAAGGCTGGGGGAATAAATTCAGGATTAAGGATTATGAGAAAAAAAGATCCTTTAACTTCTTATTTGAAAACTAATAATTAACATTATGGTCAGTTATTGAAGGCATGAAAATTTGAAATAATTTCGCCGTTTAAAGTTAATTGATGTAGATGTAATGAATAAAAGAGCTTTATCAATTAGGAGGGCGTCAATCATAGGCATTCTTGGAAATGCATTTTTATCTGCTGCCAAAATTGTCATAGGGATCATTGCCGGTAGCTTTGCGGTGATCAGTGATGGAGTGGACTCGGCCTCAGATGTTCTGACTTTTGTGGTTAGTTTTTATGCTTCCAAAATTATCTGCAAACCTCCTGATTATAAATATCCTTATGGTTACCAGCGAGCCGAGGCTATAGCCACTAAAGTCCTTAGCTTCATTATATTTTTTGTAGGGGCCCAGCTATTTTACACCACACTGATGCGGATTATCCAGGATCATCCCCATCAGCTTCCTTCAATGATCGCTATATATGTAACCCTCATTTCCATTGTCGTCAAAATGGCACTTTATATTTACAACCGGAGAACGGGGAAGCGAATTAACAGTAATATGTTAATTGCCAGTGGTAAAAATATGCGCAATGATATATTGATCTCCTTTTCTGTTTTGCTGGGCCTGTTTTTTACCTACCGGCTGAATCTTCCCTTACTTGATCTGATAACAGCCATGGCTATTAGCGTATGGATCATGAAAGAAGCCTTTTCAATATTTATGGAAAGCAATGTGGAACTTATGGACGGAGTGGACGATTCCAATATATACTTTAAAATATTTGATGCTGTTGAACAAACGGAAGGTGCAGCCCATCCCCACCGGGTAAGAATGCGGAAGCATGCCGATAAGTATGTTATTTCCCTGGATATCGAAGTGGACCCGGATATGAAAGTATCGGAAGCACATAGAATTGCCAGGCAGGTGGAAAAAAATATTGCTCAAAAGGTTGAAAATACTTACGATGTAATGGTTCACACCGAACCTTACGGTAATGTAGAAAGGGAACAATTCGGTTTATCCAGGAAGAAGCTGGAAAACCATAAAAAGAATGACCATGGATAAATACGAGAAACCAGCCGGTTCCTACATCAGTTTTATGAGCAACAAGGTAAAGTCCCGGGGCGGGATCAACTTGGCTCAGGGGATACCCGGATTTCAGCCTCCTAAAGAACTGCTTCAATACCTCAGCGATATAGCTTTTGATCCCATCCATCAGTATGCCCCGGGTGATGGCAACAATAAGTTGCTGGAATTGCTTGTGGATAAATATTCGCAGTACAAATCGTTCCGGAAAGAGAATTTCTTGGTTACCAATGGGGCCACGGAAGCGGTTTCCCTGCTGTACACCTATTTTAGTAATATACTGGATAAACCCTACGCCGCACTAGCTTTTCAACCTGTTTATGAGAGCTATAAAAAGCTCCCGGAAATTTTTGGTGATGAATTTATTGCCTTTCCTTATGAAGCTGATAGTAAGGTGGATTTTGATAAACTTGCGAAAAAATGCAGGGAACGCAGGGTTAAGGTGATCTTTTTGAATACTCCGGGCAATCCTTTCGGAAAAATCTGGAGCAGAGAGGAGATTGATGCCCTTGATCAACTGGCTCTCCGGGAAAATATCTTTATTGTGGTTGACGGTGTATATCAGGAGCTTTATTATAATGAGCCTCCCTATCATCCCATCCGGGATTTCAATGAGAACATGTTTTATGTGAACAGCTTTTCAAAGATTTTTTCCATAACGGGGTGGAGAATTGGTTACATGATCGCTTCGCGGAAACATATGGCCGCCATCAAATCCATACACGACTACACGGGTTTATGTGCTCCTTCGGTATTGCAGGAAGCCATTGTGAGGTATATAGAACAGCACTATTGGGGCGCTGATTACATAGAAAGGCTCAGGAAAAAACTGAAGGATGGATTGAATAGAATGAAACCGGGGTTGGAAGATCTTGGTTTTTACATTCCGGATATCGGCGGGGGATTCTTTATCTGGGCCGCTTTACCTGAAGGCTGGAAGGATGGTTTCCGCTTTGCAATCGATCTGTATGATAAGCAGAAAGTAGCCGTAATACCCGGTGAGCATTTTTCCGAAAGACACACCAATTACATCCGTTTGAATATTGCGAGGGAAAAGGAAGAGCTTGCCGAAGCCTTAACAAGAATTCAACAATTTATGAGTTAGGAGTTTTTTTCGAGCCGAAAAAAATTCCCCCGAAGGCTCGGGGGAATTTTTTCAAAAGTCTGTTTGGAAAAATTTTTTGCTTGCGGATAAGCTTTTGCTATGTCGGAAGGTCATTAATAGAACTTATATCTGTTATCCTGAATATCGGCTGCTTCCTTAAGCGCTGTATATGCTTCGAAAGGAGCGGTTTGCCGCATATTTTGCACCTCTCTTTGGGCGGGCACTGATGGGTTGATATTTTCCGACTGATTGACACCGGTTACCTGAAGCAGGTAAACCCCGTTTTGTCCTTGTATGGGATAGGAAATCTGATTTTCCTCCAAAGCTACCGCGGCACCCACTACTTTGGGTTCGGAACCGGCACCGGGAATCCTGTAGGTGGAATAATTGACGTCGTTGGCCGACATAACGTCAAGATTCATCTGGCCGGCAATTTCTTCCAGCGAGCCGGCATTTTCCAGGGCTTTATTGAACTGTTTCTGGATTTTTTCGGCCTTTTTGTTTTCCGTTACAGTTGCCCTGATATCGCTTTTCACCTGTTCAAACGTGGCAATGCCTTCTTTTCGGATTTCTGTAACAAATCCCAACACAAAATGATCGCCTATTTCGAAGATCGGATCACCATTTTCGTTGGTGATCAGTCGGTTTTCCTTAGTGTTATAAGCTGATCTGATTAGATTTCTTGCATCTTCAAGTCCGGGAATGCTGCTGGCATCAATTTGGACATTATTGGCCATTCTTTTGGTCAGGTCGTTTTCTTCTATTGTCTCATTAAAGCTCTGGTAAGAAGTGATATTACCTGAGAAACGGCTGGCCCTGGAATAAACCTGCTGATAGGTTTCCGAGCTGGGCTCGATATTTCTTACCAGAGTACCCACCTGAACTTTTTTGGTTTCTCTGCCTCTTTCTGTCACTTCAAGCAAATGAAAACCATATTCTGACTGAACCAGCTTGATCTCTCCCGGTTGTGAAAAGAATGCCGTATCCGTTATGGATTCCACCATTTCACCCTGTCTTATCCAGCCTAGATTGCCACCATCGGAAGCGGTATTTTGATCATCCGAGTATTGTTGTGCCAGTTGACTGAAGCTGGCGCCCTGCTGAAGTTCCTGCAGAAGGCTATCGGCAAGGCTTTTGGCATTCTGGATATTTCTTCTTCTTCTGTTGGGCTGAATCAGGATATGGCGGGCTTTTACTGAATCTGGCAGATAGGCAATATCTACAAGTTTTGATAGCTTAAAAGCTTCGTTCTCACGGTAAGGACCGTATATATCACCTACATCCGCTGAAAACATAAAATCTGCAATGGAATCAGAAAGCTCTTCCTTATTGTGATAGGTGTCATCGAATGACACATCGCTGTTCAGATTAATAAATTCACCGGTATTTTCGGCATTTATGAAATCTTTTTGCAGGTCTTCTATATACTGACTTGCAGATTCTACATCCTTTTGCGTGGGGTCAATGTCAAAAGTAACATACTCCAGATCCCGGCTGGCCGATTGTTTATAATGTTGCTTGTGGTTTCTGTAATAGTCCTTAAGATCGGACTCCTTAACTTCTACCATGGTATCGGCAATGCTGTTGAAGCGTTGAAGGACAAAATTAAAATCTACATTTCTGGAATTCAGTTGAGCTAGTTGTTTGCTTTCACTGGATGTCAGGTAAAGGCTCTTATTGACGAGATTACTGAATTTACTGAATTTTCTTTCTCTTATCATCTGATCTTCCAGGTAAAGCCAGTAGGTTTTTCTTTTGCCTGTAGGGTCCTGGTTATAGCTTTTAAGGAATTGTATAATGGCCATGTTATTCACCTGACCGGTTTCAGGATCGGTGAAGATACGCCGGATCATGGGATGGATGTTTTCTCCCTGAACCATATCCCAGAGTTCCTGCGAGCTTACATTGATGCCCAGCTCTCCGTATTCTTCGTTCATAACGTATTCCCTGGTCAGACGCTGCCAAACCTGCTCTCTGAGCTGTTCCCGGGTTTCGGCATCCAGGCCTGTCTGACCCTGCGACATTTGATTTATCTGTACCAGTTCTTCAACCTCTCTCTGAAAATTCCGGTATGTAATGGATTTACCTCCAATTTCTGCGATTTCATTTCTGTCGCCTCTTATGGCTGAACCTCCACCCCTGAACAAATCACCGAGCACAAAAGCCAGCAGCGCCAGTCCGATAACCACTGCAACCAATACACCGGCTCTGTTCCTTATTTTTTCAAGTGTAGCCATTAATTCTAGTTTTTATTTAAAAGTTTTTTATTAGTCATTTTTTAGAAGCTACGAAGATAGAAATTTTATATTTTTTTGGCTCAAATGCAGGCTTCTTTTTTGTCAATTGATTATTGCGATTAGTCTTCTTCTTTTGGCTCTCACCCGGGTTTTATTCGAGAAATTACAGGAGAAAGCCCTAACTTATCAACCATTTTGGAAAGGATTCTTATTGATCTGATCTATTCTTTTTTCTCAGGTGCCGGCGGAAGGAATAGATGGTTACGGCAATACCCGTAAAAAGAAAAAACACCAGGCTGTTGGTCAGTTGATTTTCGATGGCTGCTTTAATTCCCAGGATGAAACATAAAGCAGCTACCAAAATCCAGATTACTTCTATAAACTGAATGGGTCTTTTACTCATCCTCCACTTCGATTGTTCCGGTTGTTTTTTTAATGCTCCAGTTGGTGAAATTCTGGTTGGCCTCGAAGCCTTTACCATGAATGATGCCATCTTTGGTAGTGATTCTTACATATCGGTCGGTGTGTATTTCCTCTTTATCCTGATTCCATATAAGGTATTCTGTGTTGAGTGTATCTCCCTGGCTATTGATGGCTACCACATTGTTTTTGGCTACCCAGCGGCTTTCTTTTTCGTGATAAATGGCGTAATTTGCTGTAATCCTCGATTCCACTGTTAATGTGCTGTCATAGAACTGCACATTCAATCCATGTGGAAAGATGGTATGGGGGTCTTCAACACTTGTATAGCGATTGATTTCAGGTGAAGTCACTTTGACTTCCAGGCGTCCATTGCTTTTATGTATAATGGTTGCATTGGTCATGGACTGATCAGGGAAATTACTTTCCTGGCTCATCAGTTTTACCTTCTCGATATCACTTTCACAGGCCGAAAAAAATATCATAATTCCGCCCAGGAACGGAATTATGATATTTTTAAGTCTGTGAAAATGTTTGTGATAATTGTAATTAATCAGATGTTCTAACAGTTGTGGTTTCATTGATCCAGCATCCTACTTGATACGAGTCTCCCATTTCATAATTTTGGAAAAAAATCTCTTTCTTATCGGGGAAACGGGGCCTGTATGAATCGATATAACCCTGGGCTTCGTCAGCAAGGTCAGGGTCTACTTGTTTGGCTCTTTGGAATTTATCCACTGCAGCCCAAAGTACAGCTTGCTGCTCAAATTCATCTTCCCCGCATTCTTCCATTGATTGAGCATACATTCTTCCAATAAGGAGGTAGGCGCGGCCTTTTTCTGGGTTTAGGTCGATGGCCTCCCTTGCATACTGCCGGGCAGTAATTTTATCTTCTTGTTTTTCAAATGTTAAGGTGGCCAGTTCCGTATAATAATCCGACTTCTTTTTATCATCATTGGCGTGCTCAATGGCATTCTTGTAATATTCCACGGTTTTTTCAATATTTCCCCTTTCAAGGAATAATTGGGCTATGTGATGGGCAATGCCGGCATCTGGTTCAAGTTTGTTCAGTTGTATGTTGGCATTGAGATAAAGATCGGTGTCGGTGCATTTTGCATCAGTCAGCAACCCAATAATTTTGTTGATTATTTCAATGTTTTCTTTATTTTTCTTAAATCGGGGCTTATATAAGGTGATGAGATTTTTGCATGTAGCAGCACCACTGGATTCAAATATTTTATCAGTAGTTTCCTTGGCCCGATTCAACATTTTATTGTCAGGATCCTCCTCAAGCTTGGCTTGCACCAATTTTAATGTTAAGGAATAGTCGTCTAATAATTTTTTGTCCCCGATCACGTCATTTTGATATAATTTTCTGGAGATATTAATATAATTTACCAGAACTGCTGCACTTGCTTCTTCTCCCTGCATGTCGATTGATTTTTTGAGCAGATCATGTGCCTTTTGGAGATTCTCGGCTGTACTCTCTCCATACTCAATTAAATCAAGAGCTTTTTTCCCAATCACATATCCTTCCTGTCCAAAATACTTGATCCTTTTTTCATATAGCCCCATCAGGCTGTCAAGCAGCACTTTTTTCCTTTCCTCATCCTCGGTATTCTCAATGGCGTCGGTGATCATATCCTCTCCATGAAGATAAAGGTTCTTGGAGGAACGCGGACATTCATTGTATGCCTCCCTCCAGTAAGGAATAGCGTCTTCGTAGTTGTTCTGCTTGAAATACTCAATGTATAGAGATAGATTTTTCAAACAACGAATGCTGTCTTTACCGCTTCCGAATTTGGACCCTTCCTCCGCTCCGGTCTGTCCCAGGGAATGGAGCGATGAAAAAAAGCTGATCAATAAGGTGAACAGTAGTAGTTTTTTAAAAGTATTCATCATCACGTATTTATTTTAAGTTGTTTATCTATATTTTTGTTTTATAAACCAAAAATCGTAAAAAGTGATATTGAAATTTATCATGGCATAGTTTTCTTCAATCAGATTGTGCTCAGTTGTACCTCTTCTTCCCAGTTTTAATGCAATGTTGAATTGTGTTCTATTGTATCTCAACGGTAAACCCAATCCAAATGTTATGCCATAATCTTTCAGTTGTTGATTATTTAGATTGAGATAAGATTGTTCATAATATGCTCCCAAACGGTAATCCACTCTTTCCAGATAGTTCCTTAAAGCTTCGGGGTCAGGCGTAAATTGGATGCCTCCACGTGCGGAATAACTGTCGGACAGGTTATCAAATTCCTTTAACGATGACCAGTTTTGATATTCAAAATCACCGCCAACTATAAGCCTGTTGCCTTGAAATGCAAATCCGGCTCCAAATCCCTGGGGGTATTGAAATTCAGTATTGTTGTTGTATTTGATCTTGTCTATGGTGTCTTGCCTTGTTATACCCTGGCTATCGTTGTATTGATAAAAAGAGAAAATTTCATATGATTTTTCAAGATCCAGATCGGTACTTATATCATAAGTCACCCCAATATTCAGTTTATTGTTCTCAGAAAAGTTGAATTCATATTGAAGTCCTGTTTGGAAGCGGCTTCCCCTGATATGATGATTTAGGTTCTTCTGAAACAGACCACTGTAAGGATCTTCAGGTAATGTAGCTATCGATTTATAGGTAGTATTGCCAAAAAGATAGAAATAATTAACGCCAATACTCAGGCTGTTTGTTAAATTGAAAGCATTACCGATGTAAAACTGCCTTATGCCCCCTTCCCCTTCAAAGCGGTTAACCAATTGGTCTATCTCATTGGAATTGGTAGTATTTTTGACGTGATACCCCACCTGGCTCAATGGCACTATACCAATGCTGCTTTTCCACCATCGGAACACAGGGAATCCCAGGGCCAGATGATCAAAGCTCAGTGCTCTTCTGGTAATCTGGTTATCGGTCGATTTTTGCAATGCAGAGTTGGCATTGATACCCACATCAAATATAAAGGAATTGGTATCCTGAGCAGTATAGGAAGCTGGATTGGAATAGTTGATCACATCATTCATCCTGATGCCGGAGGAAAGAGAGCCAAATCCCATGGTAGTTCCAAGGTTCTGATCCACCATCTCGCCAAATCCATATCTTGTGTAAGGGGAATAAATGCCTTTTTGACTATAGCTTTGGATGCTATAACACAACGAAAGAATTACTATTATTGGAATCCATTTAACGCGCATAAATATTGTATTTCAGAATTTTGTTAAGTCCTGTAAGGACCAGATCAGATTCTACAAAGATGGGATATTTTAATTTATTATCAAAGAAATTGCTATCTCCACCTGTTAAGATTGTTATTAAGCTCCCGTTTTTAACGGATAAACTTTCAATATAATTGTTCATCTCAAATACAATACCGTTTTGAACACCTCTTATTATGGCTTTATCTGTATTTTCTCCCAAAAGTTCAAGGTCTTCTTCCTTCTTAAGGAGCGGAAGCCTGTTTGTAAATTGATGTAACGCTTGAAATCTCATGGATAGACCCGGGGAAATATTTCCACCGATGTATTCCTGGTTGTTATTGATGAAATCATAAGTAATGGCGGTTCCTGCGTCAATTACCAGTATATTGCGGTCTGGAAAAAGCACATTACCTCCAACCACTGCCGCAATCCGATCTTTACCAAGGGTTTCCGGAGTCCGGTATAGATTCCTTATGGGCAAAGGGGTTTTCTGGTCCATTTCCAGGTAATGGTTCAAATGGTGTTGCAGTCGTCTGATTCCTGGCAGGGAAAATTCTTTGACCGAGGATACTATCATATTTCTTATTTCGTATTGCCAAATAATATGTAGTATTCTCTGATGCACATAATGCTTGAACCGCATCACCCGAAACGGATTGCGGTTTTTAAAAATTCCTGCCTTTACAGCAGAGTTTCCTATGTCTATGGCTAAGTTCAATCAGATCAGAATCCTATAATCTTAGCAAATTTATAAATTTTCTTTCATATTCTTGAGAATTTCAAGGGCTTTATTAATGTTTCCGATATTTTCTACGGTAAGCGTTAACTTTTTACCCTCTTTCATCTGGAATGATTCCTGGTTTTTTTGTACAAATTGGAGGATACCGCTGAAAATGCTTGATTGGTAATATGGTGAATCCTGATTGGAAATGAAATGCATTAACATGGTGTTATTTTTCAGGATGATTTTTTCAAAACCCAGATCGATGGCCAACCATCTTAATCTTACCACGTTAAGGAGCTCCCGGGTTGGATGGGGTAATGCACCGAAACGGTCCTGCAGTTTTTCTTCAAATTTTTTCAGTTGATCCTCGCTGCCAATGTTATCGAGTTCCCGGTAAAGGTTAATTCGTTCCGATATGTTGGGGATATAATCATCCGGGAAAAGTATTTCCAGATCCGTTTCAATCTGACAATCCTGAATAAACCTTTGCTCGGTTTTCTGTTTTTTAAGGTCTGCTTTTTTCTCTTCCCGGAACAGGTCGCTGAATTCATTTTCCTTCAATTCATGCAGAGTTTCATCCAAAATGCGCTGGTAGGTTTCAAAACCAATGTCGGCAATAAAACCGCTTTGCTCTTTTCCAAGCAAATTTCCTGCTCCCCGGATATCCAGATCCTGCATGGCAATGTTGAAACCGCTGCCCAGTTCAGAAAATTCTTCAATTGCCTTGAGCCTTTTGCTGGCTTCAGGAGTGACGGCCGTAAGGGGAGGAGCCAGGAGATAGCAGAAAGCTTTTTTATTGGATCGTCCCACCCTTCCCCTGAGCTGATGCAGATCGCTAAGTCCGAAGTTCTGGGCTTCGTTGATGATCATGGTATTGGCATTGGGAATGTCCAGACCCGATTCAATGATGCTGGTGGCAATGAGCACATCGTATTCATAATTGATGAAATCGAGCATGAGCTGCTCCAGTTTAGCACCTTCCATCTGACCGTGCGCTACTACAGTTTTCACCTCCGGACACAGTCGGTTGACCAGCTTTTCAACCTCATGGATATTCTGAATCCGGTTGTTGATAAAGAAAACCTGGCCATTTCGTTCAAATTCATAATAGATGGCTTCGCGGATGATATCCTCATTAAAGGTATGCACTTCGGTAACGATCGGATATCGGTTGGGGGGAGGCGTATGGATAATTGAAAGGTCTCTGGCCCCCATCAGGGAAAATTGCAATGTCCGTGGTATCGGAGTAGCGGTTAGTGTCAATGTATCTACGTTGAGCTTAAGCCTTTTCAGTTTTTCCTTGGCTGCCACTCCGAATTTCTGCTCTTCATCGATAATCAGCAGGCCAAGATTTTTGAACTGGATATCCTTGCTGATGAGTCTATGTGTGCCAATAACAATATCAGTTGTGCCTTCTGCAAGGCTTTCCTTGATTTCCTTTTGTTTTTTATTGCTTCTCAAACGGCTGAGGTGCTCCACTGTAGCGGGAAAGTCTTTCAAACGAGCTGAAAAAGTTTGATAATGCTGAAAAGCCAAAATGGTGGTAGGCACTAGAATGGCCACCTGTTTGCTGTCAGCAACCGCTTTGAAGGCGGCCCTAATGGCTATCTCAGTTTTACCGAAACCCACATCGCCACATATAAGCCTGTCCATGGGAATTTCTAATTCCATATCCTCCTTGGTAGCCTTGGTGGCAGAAAGCTGATCGGGTGTGTCTTCATAGATGAATGAAGATTCCAGCTCATGCTGTAAATACGTATCTTCTGAAAAAGCAAATCCTTTCTTTTCTTTTCTCTGCGCATAAAGCTGGATCAATTCCTTGGCAATGTCCTTGACTTTGTTTTTCGTTTTGTTCTTTAGGTTTTTCCAGGCTGCGGAACCGAGCTTGTATATTTTCGGAGGCGTGAGGTCTTTGCTTTTGTACTTCGAAATTTTGTGCAGGGAATGGATGTTGACATAAAGAATGTCATTGTCTTTGTAGATCAGACGGATGGCTTCCTGTGTTTTGCCGTTGGTTTCAATTTTTTCCAGTCCTCCGAACTTTCCAATGCCATGATCCACATGAACCACATAATCACCTGGGTGAAGATTATTCAACTCTTCGAGGTTCAGCCGCTCCTTCTTTGAAAAGCCTGATTTGATCCGGAACTTGTGGTGACGTCCGAAAATCTGATGGTCCGTATAACAACAAATCTGTAACTCATGATCAATAAATCCTTCATGCAGGGTTTCCATGATGGGAGTGAACCGGATATCCGGGTTAATGTCCTGGAAAATAGCCTCCAGCCGTTCTATTTGCTTTTTATTATTGGACAGAATATAATTGGTATATCCCTGTTCCTGATTTTGAATCAGGTTATCCGAGAGCAGATCAAAATTTTTATTGAAGGCCGGTGGAGGAGAAGAATTGAGGGCAATGGTATTTTCTTCCGGGAAATGGCCTTTATAACCGGTTTCTATCCAGTGGAACCTGTTGATTTGTTCTTCAAAATGAGATTTTGAGATGATGTATGAATCAATACCCGGATTGGGATTTTTTTCAATGGTTTTATCGAACAGCCCGGCAATGCGTCCGCGGATATAGTCAAATTCCCTGATCCAGATCACTGTTTGCTCTTCCAGAAATTCAAAGAATGACTGCCAATCGGATTCCTTGGTATGCCCGTTTTGCAGTTTTGGCTGAATTACTGCCCTGTTGAGGTTTTGAACTGAAAGCTGATTTTCCACGTCAAATTTCCTTATGGATTCGACCTCTTCGCCAAAGAAATCAATCCGATAGGGATGGTCGTCAGAAAATGAGAAAATATCCACTATACTTCCTCTTACAGAGAACTGACCCGGTTCATAAACAAAATCCACCTGCTCGAAATTGTACTCGAACAGCATATCATTCAGGAACTCGGAGGATATGTTCTCTCCTTTATTGATTTCAAGGGTGTTTCTGATCAACTCTTTTTTCTTTACCACTTTTTCTATAATGGCTTCAGGATAGCTGACTATTAATGGATTTTTATTGTTTCTTACAGCATTTAATACACCCGTTCTCAGAATGATATTGGTGGGGTCCTCCTGGCCAAACTGAACAGAGCGTTTGAAAGTGGAAGGGAAAAAATGTACCTCTCTTTCAGATAATAGGTTTTGAAGATCGTTATAAAAATAGGCAGCTTCTTCTTTATCCCGCATAAGAAAAAAGTGGGGAGAACCCACCTGCTCTGCTGTACCGGCTGCCACCACGCTCTCAATAGAGCCGGAAAGCCCTTTTAAAAAGGTTTTTGTGTGCTGATGGATATGTCCGGTCAGCTCCTTTACCTTAGGATGTTGCTGGTATTTATATGTTAGTTCTTTTAAATTCACTTTAACCAAATTTTGTCCGCAAAATTAAAATTATCCTTACCAATCATGAAATGTTTGGGAGATTAAAGATATTTGCAGGGCATAAAATGAACGTTAATTAAAGTGATGGTAATATACAAATTTGGCGGTGCCTCAGTTAAAGATGCTGAAGGCGTGAAAAATCTCGGGAATATTCTTATGTCCCGTGATGAAGCCCGGATCATCGTAGTGAGTGCTTTTGGGAAAACCACCAACAACCTGGAAGAAATCACCCAGGCCATCCATGATAAGGATAAAAAGAGGTTTCAGGAGGGTTATAACAGGTTAAGGGATTATCACCATGCTATTATGAGCGGTTTGTTCAGAGGAGATGAAGCCATATATGAGGAGGTAGAAAGTATTTTCAGCAAAATAAGGAGGGCCTTTTCCGGGAGATGGAAGGATTACGATTATTTGTATGACCAGATTGTATGTTTGGGAGAGATACTCAGCACCAGAATCATCTGCAGTTATTTAAATGATCAGGTTTTGGGATGCCAATGGGTTGATATAAGGAATAATCTTATAACTGATGATTTATACCGCGAGGCTCAGGTAAATTGGAAAAGCAGCCGGGAAAGGATTTGCAGCAACTTTATTCCTTATGATCAGGGGGTGACCCTGACCCAGGGATTTATAGGAGGAACCGATGATGGTATCAGCACAACGCTGGGGAGGGAAGGTTCGGATTATACGGCTGCCATACTTGCCAACATCCTTAATGCTGAAAAGCTGGTGATTTGGAAGGATGTTGCGGGTGTGATGAATGCCGATCCCCGTTATTTCCAGAATTCGGAAAAACTGGAGAGGATATCTTTTCAGGAGGCTATTGAACTGGCTTATTACGGTGCAAAAATCCTTCATCCGAAAACGATTAAGCCCCTGCAGAACAAAAGTATCCCCCTTTATGTAAAATCTTTCCTGGAACCGGAAAAGAAAGGCACATTGATTGGAGAATATACCAGCTACGACGAGGACAAACCAATATTTATTCTTAAAAAAGATCAGATCCTTATTTCTGTCCTTCCCCGTGATTTTTCATTTGTTTTTGAAGAAACCTTAAGCAGGATTTACAGCTTATTTGCAAAATACAGGATTAAGGTCAACCTGGTGCAAAATTCCGCCATCAATTTCACCTTTTGCGCTGATGAAAAAAGCCAGGATATATATCAGCTGATCGGGGATTTAATAGAAGATTATAAAGTATTATATAATAGGGGGCTGGAGTTACTTACCATCCGGCATTATAATGAAAAGATCCTCAAGGATACTCAGGCTGGCCGCCGTATACTTGTGGAACAACGCAGCCGCCATACCGCTCAATTTCTTATGGAACCAAAAACCTGAAGTCAAATATCGTTTTGAAAACCCCAAGGGAATCGATCTTATAACAAATCCTTAATTTTCCTTTACTGGCTGATTCAGATATACCTTGAACGCAGGTTTATACCCTCTGAATTCCCCGTTTTCCCTAAAAACCTCATAGGCCAGCATTACGGAATGTACTTCCTTTATCATCTTAAGCTGGTCGGGGTCAAAATACCACCTTTCCTTAAACTGGATTTTACCAATTTTTGATCTGTCGAACTCCTTTTTCTCTTCCAGTTTCTTTACCTGATCTACTGTTATGGGCTTGTCTTCAAAATAATCATAGGGCTGTAATTGCCCTGAATATACGGCATCGAATATAAAATTCACCAATTCCTCACGGTCGAAATTTTGCAGCCAGTTTTTCTGCCATTGATCGGCATTTTTTCTGGCTTTAACCACCACACCATAATTGATGGAGTCGGCAATGCTAATGAATTTATTAGGTAGAGAATCGGTCCTGATGGTATGTTTTTTTTCTCTTTCCCACTTATGTTTGCAGCCCATTATCAGGCTTATGGTAAAAAGTCCCAAAAGCAGATAAAGCGGCAGCTTTTTGATGGTATAAGCTTTATCTTTCAAATGAAAGTTTCCGGGCATTTTTTTCTTCATTGATC
The DNA here is from genome assembly GCA_964399175.1 of uncultured Bacteroidales bacterium. Classification (GTDB taxonomy): domain Bacteria; phylum Bacteroidota; class Bacteroidia; order Bacteroidales; family UBA12077; genus JAGXLC01. The sequence goes on from CAYNPZ010000069.1 coordinate 16,842, forward strand.
TGTCCGTTTTGATAAACAATTTTTCCATTGACAAATGTGTGGGAGATCTCTGAATTGAATATTTCTCCTTCAAGAGGCGACCAGCCACATTTATATAATATGTTATCCTTGTTTACCCGGTGTGTTCTGAAGGGGTCAATCAACACCAGGTCGGCCCAGTATCCTTTCCTGATGTATCCCCTTTTACTGATGTTAAAAATATCTGCCGGCGCATGGCACATCTTATCCACTATGGTATTGAGGGAAAGCTTTTTGCGATGATAAAATTCCAGCATCGCCTGAAGCGAATGTTGTACCATCGGAGCGCCGGAAGGTGCTTTCAGGTAAGTATTGTCCTTTTCCTCTATCAGATGGGGAGCGTGGTCAGTACCTATCAAGTCGATGACATGTGTTTGGACCCCTTCAAGGAGTGCCTCCCTGTCGTGTGCTGTTTTTATTGCAGGGTTCCATTTGATCCTGGTTCCATAATTCCGGTAATCGGATTCATCAAACCATAGATGATGAATGCAGGCTTCAGCAGTTATGTTTTTGCCAGGCTGAAACCTGTATCTTTCCAGTATATCAAGTTCTTTTGCCGTGCTCAGGTGAAGCAGGTGCAGACGCGTCCCGTGTTTCTGAGCTAGCTCAACGGCCAGGGCGGAAGACTTGAAGCAGGCTTCTTGGCTTCTGATTAAAGGATGATATTCCACCGGAATTTTTCCGTTGAACTGTTCGTTATAGAATCGGGTGTTGTTTTCTATGGTAGCCTGATCCTCGCAATGCGCAGCGATGAGAACAGGCGATTCGGCAAATATTTGTTCCAGTGAGGCGCGGTTTTCAACCAGCATATTCCCGGTGGAGGCGCCCATAAATACCTTCAATCCACAAATCTCTTCCTGATTGATGCTTTTTATCTGATCAATGTTTTCATTGGTGGCTCCCAAATAAAAAGAGTAATTGGCAAATGATTTTTCTGCTGCAATATCAAATTTTTCCTGTAATTGATCGAGCGTGACTGCAGGAGGTTTGGTGTTGGGCATTTCCATATAGGAGGTGATACCTCCGGCTACAGCTGCTTTTGATTCTGAATGGATGTCTGCTTTATGGGTGAGCCCTGGTTCCCGAAAATGTACATGGTCGTCAATGACTCCGGGAATCAGTATCTTGTTTTCTGCATCAATAACCTGGCATTGCCTGAGAATTTTTTGAGGGACCGCTTCTTCGATAAATACTTTACTGATTTTTTCGGATTCGATCAGAACCGAACCCTTTTGTTTTGTCTGCTCATTAATGATGAGTGCATTATGTATGAGAATGGGGTTCATATTTTTTGTACTTTTTGAAGATGCTTCTCACTTTCATGGCAATTACTCCCCACACTGCTTCATTAAAAATACCGCCACTCATCTTGGAAGTACCGATGGACCTGTTGGTAAAAATGATGGGTATTTCAACCAGTTTAAAGCCATACTTCCATGCTGCAAACTTCATCTCGATCTGAAAAGCATATCCGATCATTCTGATCTTATCCAGGTTAATGGTTTCAAGTACTTTACGGTGATAACAAACGAATCCTGCAGTAGTGTCCTTAATTTTCATGCCTGTAATAAAGGAAACATATCGAGAAGCAAAATAAGAGATAAAAATTCTTCCAATAGGCCAGTTGACTACGTTTGCACCGTTTTTATATCTCGATCCTATGGCTACATCGGCGTCGTCGTATGCACAGGCATTATAGAGCCTTGGCAAGTCATCTGGATTATGGGAAAAATCTGCATCCATTTCAAATATATAATCATAATTGTGCTGGAGAGCCCACTTGAAGCCGGTAATATAGGCTGTTCCCAGGCCCAGCTTTCCTTCCCTTTCAATAAGGAATAACTGGTTGGTATATTGTTTTTGAAGTTCTTTGATGATCTGGGGTGTGCCATCCGGTGAGTTGTCATCTACCACCAGGATATGGAAGGGTACGTTTAAAGAAAATATTTTTTCAATGATATGATCAATGTTGCCTTTTTCATTGTAAGTGGGAATAATAATGAGATTCTTCGCCTTTGTCATGTCGTACTTTGATTTTTAAAATGTTATGAGCTATTAGGTTTGGCTAATATAAGATAATTATTTAGAAATCCAGTTTATAAAAGAGAATCTAAATGCAATTAAGATATAAATATTTGAAAAGAAATTATTTACATGTTTTTTTCAAAAAAAGCCCGAAAAGTGTTGGTGATTTTAAAATCTACACTATATTTGCATCTCGCAATAACGATGGTTCTTTAAATAATTAATAAGGATACGCACAATAAAAGGGAATATTTTCGTTATAGGGGATGGAATTTGAAAGGTGTATTGAAAAAAATATTTAAAAATAGCCGAAAATATTTTGTTGGTAAGATAACAGATATTATCTTTGCGGTTCCTTTTAAGAAAAACAAAAGAGTAATTATTATTTAAGATAATAAAAGGTTCTTTGAAATGTTGAGATAGAAGCCTGAGAAGGTGGAGTAAAACAAATACTCCGTCAGACAGTCAGGGTCAAGATATATTACATTTTTAATACAACGAAGAGTTTGATC
>CAYNPZ010000070.1:0-427 GCA_964399175.1 uncultured Bacteroidales bacterium
ACCATCCTTACATTGCAAGTTCAGAACCCAGGCAAAAAGGATGAGGACAAAAAACAGGTTTCTAAATTTGTTGTGTTTCATCATTACAGTCCTTTATCTATTTCAATATCCATTAATCCATTGTTCAGAAATTGAACGTTATTTTATCCATCACAGGCAGTACACCCTTGTCTGTGGTCTGAGTAGTTTTAAATTCAAACTGAAAGCCATAGCCGGAAGGTAAACTGCTCAGGTCAATTTCTGCCGGAGTTTTGCTGATCTGTTTGGCAAAGCCCTCCATGTAATTGTAAGTTTCCTTCACCTCGGTCCAATCGGTCCAGGTGTCTATTTCTCCATCGTTTGTAGTGTCGACGCCTACCCGGGCAGTGACTTTTTCAACCCACGGACCCGGACTGATAAAGTGGTTCTTGAACTGAGGCATCCAATA
>CAYNPZ010000070.1:437-6373 GCA_964399175.1 uncultured Bacteroidales bacterium
CTGACAAAATCGTTCTTCATTTGGGTGATCAGGTAGAAGCGGCCTTCGGCAAAGCCGATGTCGGGGTCGGGGTGGCCTTTGCCTATGCGTCCACATCTCCGGAAAGGCTTGTATAAGCTTTCTGAAGTAAACCATGCAACACCCATATGGCCTTTGGCCGGATCGAAGTCGCAGAACAGATAATATTGCCCGCCTATGGCAATGGCTGCCCAGTCGCCGAACGCATTCTGTTCCGGCTTGTGGATTTCGTATTTGGCGATATTGGTATCCCAGTCTGGATGCTGTAACCAATGGGGGTGTTTATATGTACCGGTATCACCCGTAGGTTCGGTACGTTCATCAACCGGAGGGTCGAGGATGGTAAAATCATTGATCCCATCGTTACTAACTGCATGGCCTGCCAATGGTGAATCCCACGAATGTTTTCTTGCATTAATGGGGCTCCAATCCTCATAGATGACATGGAATTTGCCTTCCAGATCGCGGATAAAAGCACAGTCGGAACCATCGGAAGGGTCCCGGAAAGCCAGGCCCATGTTTTTCCCGGGTTTGCCGTCGGTTAAATCCTCATCAATATAAAGATGCGGATCCTGGTCGTTGGGATAGTCGTAATAGATATAAGCTTTCCCGTCGACATATTCGGCCGTGGTTACCCATCTTGCAAATTCAGGTGTTACCGATCCATGATGTACCCAGTTGACCATGTCGTGGCTTTGCCAGGCGTGATAGCCCTTTTTATGAGGGGCCTTTGATCCGGGTGCGTCAAACTGATGCGGATCCGGTGTGGTAGTCAGTTCAACATCAAAACCTTCCAGTTTCGCTTCTTCTGCCTGAAAAGATTCTTCCCCTTTCAGGGAACCATAACGCCCAAAGATCCAGTAGTTATCTGGTCCCAGGCTTAGAAAAACCGGGGCATCCTGAAGGTTGGAGGGTTGCGCGTTTGGTATCTGTTCCCAGTTTTGCCAGTCAAGTGATTGCTCAAAGACAATCGATTGTGCTGAACGCTTTTCTTTGAACTGCCTGACCTTGCTTTTGAATATTGCTTCGCCTGCAATGGGATGTACGAAACCTTCTTTAATCCGTATGTTTTTTGCATCAGCAGCTTGCGCCTCCCATGCCTGCTGCGTATCAATGATCCATTTCTCATTATCTTTTTCTTCCTTCCATTTTCCGAATCCATCATCCGTACTTTTTGGTCCAACCGCCGCCATTGAAAGCGCAGTAATTGCCGATATAATGACTAAAATGCTCATTCTTTTCATAATAATCTGATATTTTTGTTAGTCCAATTTATTATTTTTTGCAATACAATTCAAGCTCAAAATGAACTGGATCCTGCTTCTTTATACGCTTCAAGACTATCCTTCAGTCTTTTTACAACATCCAGCCTCTCCTCATACAGGTTGATCTCTTCTTGGGGATCTTTTTCCATATTATATAACTGCCCTTCAGGAGCATCATCCGGGGGTTCATAACCTGCATGCCTGCTGAAACCTGTTGGTCCCTTATCTAAAATAAGCTTCCATTTTCCAAGGCGAATGGTAGGTTTATCCGAATTATACACAATAATCGGATCGTGTCCGGCCATTTGTTCCCCTTGCAGAACAGGCAAAATGTTGTAACTATCCTCCGCGGCATTTCCCGGAAGCTCGATACCCAGGTAACTCGCAAAGGTCTGCATGAAATCAATCTGTGATACAGGAACATCACTGGTGGTATTCAGTTCAACCACACCCGGCCAGCGGACGATAAAAGGCACCCGGTGCCCTCCTTCCCATAAATCGGCTTTCATACCCCGCCAGGGATCATTGGGGTAATGCTCATACTTTAAAACAGACTTCATCTCACCGAAATAATTGGTGCCATCTCTTTCGGGCGACCCGTTGTCGCTTGAAAAGATGACCACCGTGTTGTCATAGAGACCTTGTTCTTTTAAAGTTTCAATGATTCTTCCAATGTCATAGTCGATCTGATTGATAAAATCACCATATCTCCCGGCTCCACTATTGCCTATGAAAGCTGAATCGGGAGCTATGGGTGTATGTGGACCGGTTAAGGCATAATACATAAAGAAGGCAGAATCGTTCTTTGAACGTCTCTCAATGTAATCCAGGGCCTTTTGAGTCAGTGTCGGCAAAATTTTTTCAAAGGTCCACCCTTGGGCTGTTTGGTCTGCCCAACGAGCCACAACGGAATTGTAAGGTTCCTGATCGGGTATTTGGGTATGCCTGTCATTTTCTATGAAAGCCACCGAACGGTTGGGGGCATCCACGCCAAAAAAGTAATCAAAGCCCCTGGTAATGGGACCACCCTTTACTTTTTTGGTGTAGTCAAGATTTTTGTAATTTCCTCCGCCCTTTTTCTTTCCTTCCTTCACCTGCCAGTTAAAACCCAGGTGCCATTTCCCAATGCAGGCGGTATGGTATCCCTGGTCTTTCAGCATCCCGGGAAGTGTCAACCGGTCGGGTTCAATGAGCGGTTCCTGCCAGGCTTGTATAACCCGCCAGCCAATCTCTTCATACACTTCATTTCGCCAGTAATATCTTCCAGTGAGAATAGAGTATCTTGAAGGCGTAGATATCTGTGCAGGCGAGTGGCCGTCGGTAAATCGCATACCTTCTTCTGCCAGATGATCGATGTTGGGTGTGGGGATTTTGGAATCGGCATTGTTGCATTGGACATCGCCATAACCCATATCATCGGCAAGGATGTAAACGATGTTGGGCTTCTGTTGATCCTTTTTTTCCGAATCCGAACAACTGCTCAATACTAAAACAGAAAGTCCGAGGGTTGATTGTAATAATGTTCTAATCATGGTTTCTCATTTTTATGTTTATCCAAATACACATGGAGTATGATCCGGTCGCCCCATTGGTTGGCCGGATTGGACAAAGCCACGTCTGCTTCCACCTTTACAGGTTCTGAATTCCTTAAAGCCAGCTCTCCAAGAGAGACCTTGTTGTCATCGCCTTCCCTGGTGAAAGAAATGATGGGATTGCCCCTTCTTCTTAGCATATCTACATTCCGCCGGGTGGTCAGTTCCACATCTTCTGGTTCTTTGGTTAATAGGGTATCACCGTCCTGAAGCACCCTCACCGACCTGACCTTCGCATCGGCAAAAGTAAGCCCTGAATTATCTCCGGAAAGATGTGACCGGGAAAAACGGAGGCTGCAGGAATCTTCCCCTTTGCCCAGGTATTTTGTCAGGTCAAAGCTAAGGGTTTCTGATCGCGGGGTATACTCCAGGCTGTCGAAAATGAAACTACGCAGCAGCCAGTGGTTTTCTTTTTCTGAACGGTAATCGCCAAAGGTTTTAATCAGCCAGTCTTTGATGGAGTACTCTGACAATTGACCTTCTTCAAGCAGTGCTACAAGCTGGTCCTTCAATTTTTTCCTGGCCTGCGCCGGTTCAGGGTTATCGCTTTGGGAATAATAGGGGTGCAATTCCCGCGGATCGTTCTTGATGTTATAAAGCCTGCCATCCAGGTAATATTTGTATTCCTTGCCCCGGATGTAAGCGTTCAGGGGGTGGAAGTAAACCAAAAATATATAGCTTTCACCGGCAAGCCGGTCGATGTTGGGGGTATCATAATTGACAGCCCCGTTGTAGCTGAGCGTTTCATACCCCATTTCATCGGTCATGATGAACACGATGTTGGGTTTCTGAGGCATCCTTTTTTTCGCGCAACTGCCAAAAAAAAAGAATATTAAATCCTATAAATAAAGACAAAATCGCATTTCCCATAGTAATCCCTTTATTTACTCGGTATGAAACACCTCTTCCATTTGAGTCCATATTTGATTTTTAGCATCTGCTGCCGGAAGGGGTATCTGACATGGGTCGGTTTCCTGCCACCAGCGTTGAGTTGTGGTATCAGCAGCCATCTTTTTCATGTCTTTTGCATAATCATGGCCGGTGTATTCAAAATAACTAAAAAGATAAAATTTTTTATCTATATTCTGAAGATAGATCGAATAATTCTCAATGTTAGATTCTTTTATTGTTTTCAAAACTCCTTCCCAGGGGTTGGCATGCAGCTCTTTATAGTAATCAATTTTCTCAGGTTTAATGCCGGTAACCATTCCAAAACGTAACGGTTCCCTTTTGAAGGACCCGTCAAAATAGCTTTTCATTAATTCATTCATATTACCATTGAATACGGCCCACTGCAGATCGCCGCCTTTTTGCTGAATCCCTCCCGTAAACCAGATAAGCACCTGTCCACCATAAGTCGTTAAGCCCGGATCTGTGGCATTGATCTCATTAACATCAGGTGGATGCAAGGGCAGATTTTTATGATCCCTGTCAAAAGTAACAAAAGGATGACTTTCAGGTGCATCCTGCCATTTAATAAGATCCCTGGAACGTGTAATGCGGGTTTCCCAGCCATCATCAATCCTCTCTGCATAAAGCAGGTAATACCACCCATCTGTATATATTACTTCCGGTCCACCGGTATATTTTTCTTTTCCATAGAGGGCATCTTCAATAATATGATCATTCCATTTATCCGTCAGATTATCAAGGCGACCAAAGCACATGGTAAAGGGTGTACCCACTCCATTGGTTTCCCAAAGAAAAACAAAACCTTTATCATCCCTTGTTACGGATACGTTAAAAATTTTTCCTTTCGGGCTATCAAGTACCTTTACTGGTTCCGACCAGGTTTTCAGGTCCTCAGACCAGCTCATTTCTACAAACTGGCGTTCGCTTGCTTCACTTACACCAAATACATATACACGATCTTGCCACACAAATGCTGTTCCCAGGGTATTTCCTTTCAAAGCTGTCGAAATGTATTTCCTGCTGCTGTAATTTTCAGGACCATCAGGAAGATGGGCAATCCACATTTCATTCCTATCTGTTTGGCCTGGACGACGGGGTCAGTCCCAATGAGAACGCCAGTTTTCAAGCAAATAAAGTTCATCATTAAAAACAAAAGGCTCAACCTCCACCAATGGTGAATTCAGCCTACCCATTTTTACCAACGGATGCTCCCATTCCCTGGATGCATTCTCATTAGTCGGCTTACATCCGGTTATTAAAATGATAACAGCAACAAAAATAATTGCTTTTTGATATTTCATGTTATGTAAGAATTTAGCTGAGAGGAACTCATATATAATAATATAATTTTAATTAAACCTGTATGGGATTGAGACAAGAGGCCAGATTGAATGGATTTTGTTTGGCTTCAATAAACTTCACCAACATGATAAACACTCATGCTTCGGATTATAGGTTGATCAACCGACTGAATTATATTTAGACGAACTCCTGAAACCTCTATATCGTCAAACCGATGGATGAACTTATGTCCAATGCAGGAGCCTTCAACAATGGTTTGCCAGCCCTTCTCAGTTTTGCCTTCCAGTACAAATTTTCTAACCCTTTCCCCGTGGGCTATGTCTTCTTCCAAAACCACCTGGTTGATTTCCTTTGCCTCTGGCAATGAAAGAGAGATTCTTTCTCCCTCGCCTGAGGTTTTGGCTATGGGATTGGAAAATCTTCGCTTTATTTCAGTACCAAATTCCCTGAGCCTTTTGGCGTCGGGTTCGGGAATCAGACCCTGGGGATTGGGAGTTACACCGAGGATCAGGCTGGTATTGTGCCCAACGCTGTTGTAATATTTATGGACCAAATCTTCAAGCGGATAGATATATTTGTTTCCTCCGGGTTCCCAAAACCAGTCATGACCGCCATGGCCCCGAAGAGGAGCATCACTCATGGCAGGCATATAATAGTCTCCGTTGGGATCGCCAGTTTTCAGCAGGGCAAAATTATTGGCACTGATCTCTTCACGGGCAGTCTCCCCTGCTGCCGTGGCATGGTAAGGGAATGTTCCCCAACACGGATAGGGTACTGTACCTGTTTCGCTGCCACCCCATCGCATATCGGCACGTTGCAGATTATGGTAAAACAAGCAGTTCGGCTG
>CAYNPZ010000070.1:6473-19051 GCA_964399175.1 uncultured Bacteroidales bacterium
AAGCCTGCTTCTTTTAAGGTTTTGATCCACTGATCGGTATCATACTGTTGAGGGTTAAAGATGTTGTGGTCCTCAATCGGGGTGATCCTGGCCCTGCTTTGTTTATAGACTTTTCCGTCGAATGCATGCAGGTCCCAACAGACCAGGGCAGCCAGCTCAGCATTCTGCCACCTCAACTGCGGTTCAGTAGGCAGGGGAATATTATCCTGTGCATAGAGAGGAAAACACAACATTATAAATAAAATAGCAATCCATCCAATCTTTCATAAAAGGAAATTTAAACATTCAAAACAACATTGATTTAAAGTATTAATGGGTTTTAAAATGAAAATGAAGGCATTTTTTCAACCTTACATCACATTTCATCCATACTGGCCAATCCAAGAATATTTTTACGGACTTCCGGACGTTTTCTTTGTGATATCGGAATCACCTCTTCATTGATTAGGATGAAACATTTAAAGGATCCGATTATCTCTCTTATGTATTTTATATTGACCACAAAGGAGTGGTGACAGCGAATGAAAAGGGGAAGAAAGATTCGATCATGCAGCTTACCCAGGGGGAGGGTAACGTAACAATTTTTGCCATTTTCAAGTTTTATGATTGTTCGTGACCCTTCGGCCCGGCAGTAGACGATGGTGTCTGTATATACATAGATGTATCCTTTATTAATAGGGATAAGGATTTTATTAGAAGACATAGCTTTGGAATAAAGTAACAACCTTAATTTAATTACAAAGATAAAGAGAAATTGTTTTGGAGTCAAATTTGTAACATGTCTGGGGATCAATCATTAATAAATTCTAATAATTTTAAATGATTCCGACAAGATTACATTTGATAGCAGTGATTTCAGATTGGTCAAAATCATTCAGGTCTTAATTCCATTGATTTGAAATACATTAAATCATCTGATAGAGATTGAGCTGGATGGATTTTCACCAACTTCCTGCCTTTATTATGGAACTCAACGGAACCGATATTTAGGGTTTGATACACATACCAACCACTGGAAGGCACTATTGTGACCTCAATTCTATGATCACCAACATTTACCATATAAGGCTGGCCTTCCCATTCCGGTCTTGCCGAGTATGTGACAAAAACATCATAAACTCCGGGAGTATTGATGTCTATGTGCCATTGAATTACATCACCGGGATTTTGCCATTTTCCTATGTGATATTTGCCTTTGCGGTTGTATCGTTTTATGGCATTGCCTTTTGTTACAGCATGGATGTAATCCAGGTTAATGGCCTGTTTTCCTTCCTGTTTTAGTACCGGTGGATCAACCCTTGGCTCACCTTCAATTTCAAGGACTGCGACTGAATTGATATTGTTTTCCGGTTCAGAAGGAAGGGAGATTATAAGCCTGTTATTGTTTCTTTGAACCTTTAGATTGGTCTCTTTATCCACAAGCATGTATGCTCTTTTGACCGTATTTTTTAAGCCTTCAATTTCCAATTTTTGATCTTCCGGCCATTGAAAAATATGTAAATAAAGCTTTTCCCCTTTTTGAGTTACCCATCCCCAGGGAATTTCTTCCAGAAAAGGAGAGGAAGTAACACCATAAATGCTTTCACTGTTTTTCTGCATCCATTCGCCAACCCTTTTAAATCTTCTAACAACAGGAGCGGGTATTACCCCTTCGCCTGTAGGTCCTACATTCAGGAGGTAATTTCCCCCTTTACTCACACTCATCACCAGCCTTCGAATGATTTCCCGGGGTGATTTCCAGGTAGTATCAAATTTGCTGTATCCCCAGGTTTTGTTAACTGATCCAAGGGCTTCAAAGTATTCTTCAACTCCTCCAACCGGGAGGCCATGGTCGCTCAAACTCTGATAATCCCCCAGGAGCTCTTTGTCATAATGACCAACCCGGCCGTTCACCAAACATTCAGGACTGAGGTTATGGACCAGATCAACAAATTCCCTGCCCTGTTCCTGAGTGTACATTCCGCGGTCAAACCATATGATTCTGGGATGGTATGTATTCAGCAACTCTTTTACCTGAGGTTTTGCTTTTTCTTCAAGGTATTTCCTGAAAAGATCGGGATGATCCATTGAATCAAGATTGGTTTGAGAAGAGTCAAAATCCCAGGTATTACCATAAGCATAGGGATGGTTCCAGTCTTCGCGGTGGGAATAATAAAAACCAAGCTTTATCCCCTCTTTTTCGCATGCTTCAGCCAAAGCTTTCATGGGATCCTTATTATAGGGAGTATGGTCAACAATGTTATAATTACTGACCTTTGAATCGTACATGGCAAAACCGTCATGATGCTTGGAGGTAATCACAATATACTTCATACCCGTTTGCTTTGCCAAAGAAACCCATTCTTCCGCATCAAATTCTACCGGATTAAAGGTGGAAGCCATTTTGCGGTATTCTTCCACGGGTATTTGCATCTTTTGCATGATCCATTCGGAATTTTCACCAACAGGCACTTGTTTTCCCTGCCATTCACCAGCCAGCTTTGAATAGGGCCCCCAATGAATGAACATGCCGAATTTGGCCTCTTTAAACCATTCCATCCTGTCTTCCTTTTGGGAAGATTGCTGCTTTGATTTTTGCGAACATGCAACGATAAATAAAGCGAAAACCGAATACAGTAAAACCCTTTTTAAATGTTTCATTTATAATGAATTTTGGAAATAACCTCTTTTAATTGTCTCTTTTTCAATTTTGATCACCCGCTATCCTTGTGTTTTAGGAAATTTACAGACCAATTTATAAGCTTACAATATAGGAATAAATCTTGTTTTTTACCATATTATAAAATTTCTATAGAGAACATTTCTTTGGGACGACCATAAAAATCATTTGTAACAAATGATTTTCAGGTCTAGCGTTTTTTCCGTCAGGGGCCGGACAAGTCTTACTTTTTTGCATTGCGCAAAAAAGTAAGACTTATATTGTCTTTATAAGATAAAATTGGTATTCAATCTGAATTAAGTATTTACAATGCTTCACATTCCAGCCTGAGCGTATTGGCAAAAGCGGAAACCGGTTCAGACGGCAGAAAAACTGTAATTTCTTCGCTTGTTTTTTCCCATCGGATATCTTTCTCTGAGCCGAGCAGTGATATTTTATTGACATCCAATTTTGTAAGGGAGTTCAGGGTGATTTCATCTCCCGGCCATTCCAGAAGGATGGCATATAGGGTATTGCCTTTTTTTGTGAACCGGACATCGCCGGGTTGAAACCGGTATTCTCCCTTTTCCCTGCCCCAGGAGCCCACTTCCTTTTTGGTGGGACCTTCTCCATATACCGACCAGGGGGTGGTTCCGTAAATGGCTTCTCCATTCTCAGAAAGCCAGCTGCCAACACCCTGCAGCCGGTCCTTCATCACTTCAGGGATGGTACCATCCGCTTTTGGGCCAATATTGATAAGCAGGTTGCCTCCCTTGCTTACAATATCGGCCAGGTAATCCACCAGTTCATTGGTGCTCATATATTCTTCCTCCGGGGTTTGCCGGTTGTATCCCCAGGAAGTGGGATCCAGGGCATCGCATGTTTCCCACGGCTGTTCAAAAATCTCAGTGATATTCCGGCGCTCCGGTGTCTGAAAATCTCCTAATAATGCACCTCCGTTAGTGTTCAAGCGGTCTGCATGGGAAGACCACACCGACCGGGAAAGGGCTTTTTTAGAATCTACCCCAACGGAAGTATCTAAGCCCCAACGGTCATTGGTCAGAACTTCATCGGAGTTTTCCGAATGGTTATAGAAATAGGCAATCACCTCCTTGCTGTTCCAGTGTTCGGCGCCAAGTGGCTTTCCTTCCTCATTCCGGGCAGGACCTATTACTACATCTCCCCACAAAATATCCGGATGATACCGGTCTACCAGCTCCTTAATGGTATTGTTCATGTATTCCACCCATTCCTTATTGGGATAACGTTCATCCCAGAAGGAGTAAGTGGTGTTGTGGTATAGTCCCATCTTCATACCTTCCGACCGGACCGCTTTGGTCAGGTCACCTACCAGATCACGTTGGGGACCCATATCCCCGGCATTACGATCGGTAAATTCAGTGGGCCAGAGGGCAAATTCATCCCCGTGCTTGGCAGTCATAACCACATATTTGGCTCCGGCTTGCCTAAAAAGATCGGCCCATGCGGACGGATCATAATTTTCGGCCTTAAACATGGGAATGAACTCATCATAGGCAAAATCCACCCCATAATTTTCGCTGTGATACTGATTGGCTTCTTCCCGGATATTGGCATGAAATACGCTGTCAGGAAAATCACCCTGAGCTGCAGTATAGGGTGGTCCTCCCAGGTTGCGTCCAAAACTTGATTTGGGGCTTATAAATTCCACATACCACTCATGATAAGCAGGTACGGAATAAACGCCCCAGTGAATAAAAATCCCGAACTTGGCATCCTGGTACCACTGAGGCACCGAATGTGAAGCAAGGGATTCCCAGGTAGGCTTATAGGTTTTCTCCGGTGCCAAATCTTTGCAGGCTGTAAATACATTCGCTGCGATTAAAATCAAAAGAATGGCATAAAGTCGGATAAAATGTTTGTGGAGTTTCATAATTCCAGGTTGATAAGGTAAAACAATAATAAAAAAATAAAAATACAACTTAATGAGTCTTTTTACAAAAAACAGGCTTTGTAATACAACCTTATATTGCACAAACCCATCATCCCAATGGCCGCGAAAACTGTTCCAGTGCCTCCCGGGTTGGTGTTGTGCTTGCTCCGGGGAAAACCGGCTTTTGGAAATTGCCGTCTTTTACCACAATAGGTTCCTCAAATGCATCCTTGATCCAAGGGATGAATTCCATCATGGGACAGGCCGGATGGTTGTATGCCAGGTGGACATGGATCTGCCCCAGTTCGCCTGCGTGGGGTACAACAGGTAATCTGCGGGCCAGGGCACCATCCGCTACCGTCAGAAACTCCGTTATGCCTCCCAGCCTCGTAACATCGGGCTGGACATAATGTACCGCATCGGCATCCATAAAATTTTGGAAGGCATCCGAGTGATATAGCGACTCTCCAAGTGCAAAACAATTTTTAATGCATGAAGTTATTAACTGGTCTCCGGGCAAAAAAGCATGCGTACCGGTAAAGCCCCAGCCGGTAAGTCCGTTTGAAGGGTTAATCCGGGTACCTGGTAAACCCCAATGGGTAATGGCATGGGTACTATCGGCTATTCCACCACCCGAAACGGGTATGTGCATAATAAACGGTTCAATCCTGGTTATTTCCAGGTTCCCTGAACCGATATTGCCTGCATTTTTGAGATTAATAAGAGGTTTATGGCCCTTTGGCATAAAGGCACCGGAAACGGCCCTGGTTCCCGGTCTCCCTAATGAAAACCCTTTATTGAAATTTTTTCCTATGGATTGCATGATATGGATGTTTTTCTATTCTTTTACGGAATATTCAAAGCCATAGTAGTTTCCCGGTTCCAGTTCAGGTTTCCAGTTTCCAAGATTTGTTACCGTTCTTCCACCTTCCAGTATAACCCCGGGATAAATTTTCCGTGCCACTTGTTTTCCTTTCATTGTCTTTACCACCACCTGTATATCCACAGTACGTGGTTTACCTTTATTCATCACCGTAATGGGTACCGTATCATCGGGGCCGTATACAAGATCTACATTCCTGCTTCCGGCCAAAACAGGCTGATATACCATTTGCAAGGCATAATAGCTCAACTTGGGCTGGCCGCTATACTCAATAACCGGTTTCATATAGGTAGCGGTGTTGGGGCCACCCCGCAAGGGGCACCAGTTCATGCCGTCATAGTCGAGCCAACGCTTTTTCCGGTATGCCTCGTAAGCGGTCAATGCCTGCCAGGCCTGGCTTTCCTGCCATTCTGAAAACTTAAATATCCTGCCGACATTCCCTATGTTGTAGTCCTTTTCATAGGAATACATATGGTAATAGGGCTTGCCTTCATGCAGGTTCCAATTGGGCTGTCCGATGGTCTCTTCGCTTTCATAGTCAAACCAGGCATGGGAATCGCTGTTCAGGTATTCCATCCGAATGCGGTCGTTCAAATCAGCCACATCTTCATCAAGGCCCTGACCAAGCTTGCGTATAACACTCCAATCCACTCCATAGGAGGTGGTCTGCTCCATATTTCCACGGGCCAGTTGGGGATGGGTCCAGTGAGGAATGGCAGTGCCATTATCTCCGGGAAAAGTAT
The DNA here is from genome assembly GCA_964399175.1 of uncultured Bacteroidales bacterium. Taxonomy (GTDB): domain Bacteria; phylum Bacteroidota; class Bacteroidia; order Bacteroidales; family UBA12077; genus JAGXLC01. The sequence continues at coordinate 12,650 of CAYNPZ010000070.1, forward strand.
CTATACGCATATGGGCTGCGATGTCAGCAGCAGGAGAGATCAGCCTGCCTGGATCTTCCTTGCTTAAAGCTTCCATAACACTTCCATACCATTCCGGTGAATAAACAGGATGATTCGTGGGTTGCCAGATCACGATGCCCGGATGATTGCGGACGTTTTTCATATAACGGGCATATGTATAGGCGTCAAATTCTTCTATACCTCCTTCTCTAAACCAGTGCGGCGTTTGCCAGATAAATATGATTCCCATCTGATCGCCCATCCGGGCAAGCCTTTTATCATTCACCCCAGCAACACGCTTGTCATGAACGCTCATCCGAATGGCATTGCCGTTCATCTTTTTTGTTTCCAGGATGGTCTCCACCCATTTGGATTTTGGCGGGCTGAACATCCATTGGGAAACCCTATCCAGCGGATAAGGCTGATTAAACACCAGGGGACCGAACAGTACTTCAGGCTCGCCATTGATACGGAATGTACCCCCTTGCTGACTGATCGTCCGGATGCCGGTAGTAAACACATAATCATCTACAGCTTCACCTGCTTCATTCTGCAATTCAACCCTTACCTTATAAAGATGGGGCGATTCGGCAGTCCATAAATCCGGTTCTTTCACAATTGCTTTGTCCCTGATTTTTGCTGAACCCTCCTTTTTCAGGTGAATATCCTTTACAGACCGGGTCGCAGGTTTATCGTTTTCCTGCGGATACCAGGGATACAATTCCGTAACAAGCCTTCCTTTAAAACCTTCCGGATTATCCGAGACCACTTCGATATGCAGTTGCTCGGTTGCAGATTCATTGATATTCGAGGTATAAGCAAAGACATCCTTTAGCCATGACCGTGAAGTCAGTTCCAGGTTCATCAAACCGGCAAACCAGCTTGACCATTTGTCGGTGCTCATGTGATGCCTTACTTCGTCTACCGCATAAGGATCTACTTTAACCGCAATCAGGTTCTTTTCACCTGCCTTAAGGACCTCTGTCACATCAATTGTTTCTGGCAGACGTCCAACCTTACCCACAGACTTGCCATTGATAAAAATTTCTCCTGAAGGGCGGACTGTTTCAACCTGGAGCCGGGCCCGCTCAAAGTTGGCAACCTGCATCCCTTTGCGTAAATATAAAACCTCATCCCGGTTTCGCTCCCCTCCATGGGCATACCGTCTATAGGGTACGGTGTCCCAATCGGAGTCGTTATATCCAGGTTTCTCAAATCCTTTGGGATTGGGAGGGGCCACAAAATCCTGGTCCATGAAGGTATTGATAAAATAGGGATGGGTTCTGGAAGCCCTTTCATGAAGCTCATAGCCCACTCCCCACAGATCATCGATCAAGGCTTTATCTTCTGTTTTTACCGATAACTTTGTTATTATGCTTTTCCCGGAAGCAAGAGGAACAAACCCAGCTACCCTGGTATTGTTTACATAAAAATTATATTTTGACGATTCCAAATCAATTTCAACTTTCAAAGTATCCCATTGACCAGCTTCATATTGATGTGAACTAAGCTTTCTCTCTCCTTCAGTAACATAGAAGAAATTACCCGATTTGTCCAGGCCGACTTTTGCAACACCTGAAAAATCAAATACTACCTCCTGTTTCTTCTTAAGAGGCTTCATCCGCCATGAAAATTTCATTCTCCAGTCTTGCGGCGAAAAAGTCCGGTTTATTTCAGCGGATGACAGCAGAAGGGCTTCATCCTGTATTTTTGTGCCCTGCATTTGTCTCCATTCATCAATTTGTTGTAACTCCCGTTTATGCTGACCTGATTTATATCCCAGGTATTTCCACTGATCAAGTGCTATTTCTTTCCTTATATTGGGCTTAGGCTGTGGCTTTAACTGATTTAATGCGGAATCAATTTCCTTTTCACTTACAACCTGTTTATTAAGATCGGGATCGTTGAAAAACTCCCTTGCATAAGCTGCAAACTCTCCCAGGTAGCTGATCCGGCCGGCTGTGTCAAACACTGCTGCTGGCCCTTTGAAATCAGTTACTCCATTTGCCGAGGGATCATCAGAAACGTAACGGAACTCAAAAGCCCGGGAGATCTCCTCTTTCTTTTGGCTGGTATTGCAAGCAGAAAGCACCCCAATTACAATCAGGGTTATCCAGGTTAACGTCGAATATAATTTCATAAGAATTATGTTTATAATGCTATATCATCATTGTTGTAAGATCAAATTCATTTTTCTTCCTCTCATCATTCCTGCTAAAGTAAAATTACTGTGTTAAGATGAAGCCGGAAAACTTACCATGTCTCTATTCAGGCAATGCAAACGCCACATAGGTATTGCCCGGCGGAGTTTCATGTGGATGCGCACTGCGCGAACCAACACCTCCGCCTGCTGCGACGACCACATACTGCTTGCCGTTCACCTCATAGGTAGCCGGTAATGAGCGTCCGCCGGTGGGCAACGTGGTTTCCCAGAGGACTTCACCTGTCTCCTTGTCAAAGGCCCGGAATTTTTTATCCAATGTAGAACCTATAAAAACCAACCCGCCTTTGGTAACGATGGCTCCTCCCAGGTTCATGGTTCCCGTGTTTTTAATACCCTTTTCTGCCAACTCGGGATAGAACCCCAGAGGTACCTGCCACACGATCTCTCCCTTGCTGAGATCAATCGCATTGAGCGTTCCCCAGGGAGGTTTCACCGCAGGATAACCATCATGATCCAATAATTTATGATAGCCGGTACTGACATAATCCGGATATCCGGGTTCGGACCGCAGCGAATCGGATGCCTTTTTTATCTGCAGTATGGTGGGGACATTGTTGGCATTCACATAGAGCCGGTCAGTTTCGGAATCGAAGGCTGCGCCGCTCCAGTTGCCTCCCCCCAGGTACCCAGGGAGCATCACGGAACCCTTAAGACTTCCCGGAGTAAATAAAGGTCCGGTTTGTAAGGTATCAAGCACCTCCTTTACATATTCCCTTGCCTCAGGCGAAATATCCGTTATATCCTCTTCGGAAAATCCCTGCCTGGCAAACGGAGGTGGCTTTGTTGGTATCGGTTGGGTCGGCCAGGCTTCCTCACCGGGAATCTCAGAGGCTGGAACCTTTCTTTCTTCTATAGGAAATAAGGGTTCTCCCGTTTCCCTGTTAAAGAGGTAGACAAATCCGGTTTTTGTAATTTGCGCCACAGCATCCATGGGCTCACCTTTATGATCTACCGTCACCAGGTTGGGCGGGGCAGGAAGATCGTAATCCCAAATACCATGATGTACGAGTTGCTGGTGCCAGATCCGTTCCCCGGTTTCTGAGTCAAGTGCAAGGAGCGTATTGGCAAACAGGTTTTTTCCTTCCCTGTCGCCACCGTAAAAATCGTAGGCCGTGGCTCCGGTGGGAACATAAACAATTCCCCTTTCCTCATCCACGCTCATACCAGCCCAGGGATTGGCGCCACCAGCCCTTTTCCAGGAATCGCCTTTCCAGGTATCATGACCAAATTCTCCCGGCTGGGGTATGGTATGAAAAATCCATTCCTGCTCACCGGTCCTTACGTCAAAGGCCCTGACATGACCGGGTACGGAAGTATGGCTTTCCGGCACATTGGGCCCTACGATGATCAGATCTTTGTAGATAACCCCCGGGGAGGTCATCTTTACCGTTACATCCCTTTTAACGTCAACCAATCCCTTTCTGAGATCAATGGCCCCTTCTTTTCCGAAGGCTTCATCAACACCGCCGGTTTTGGCATTCAGTGAATATAAATAAGGCCCCACCGGGGCAAAGATGCGTTCTTCCTTCCCGTCAGTCCAGTAAGTAAGGCCACGATTTACATGATGCCAGTATTTCGGAGTATCGAAATGTTTATAAGGATCAAACCGCCATATCTCCCTTCCATTCTCCGCCTCAAGAGCAATGACTTTCAGATCGGGAGATGTTAAATACATCACATCATCAATCACAATGGGATTGCATTCAATGGTAGGACCCTCATCACCTGTGCTGAATTTCCAGGCAACCTCAAGTTCATTTACATTGGAACGGTTGACCTGATCCAGTGAAGAATACCCTATGTGATGGCTGTCACCACCCCAGGCGCTCCAGATCACATGCCTGTCCTGCTCTTTATCTTTGATATCACAGGAATGAATGATCAGGAACAAAGCAGTTATCAGGATATAAAATGAAGGGGTGTGCATAGGATATAAATTTTCTAACTTATTACTGAACACCAAGGTCTTCAGCTACCTTTTGCAGGTATCGCCATTTTTGGGCTGCTTCCTTATTTTCTTGAACATCTACTTCTTTGGGTGAATAATGGCTCTGCATATATTCAAATGTACCATCCTTATATAATCTGTATTCTTTAGTCCGTAAGAACCAATCCTGTTCCTGCTGGCAAAACACCCATTTCCTAATTTGTTGCCTTTTCCCTGTTATAAGGGGTAAAAAGCTCTCTCCATCTACCTTATGGGAAGCAGGGATACCAGAACCTGCAACTTCTGCGAATGTTGGAAGAATATCGGAAAAATCAACCAAGGCATCAATCTTATCAGCCTGCGTGGCATTATTGGGCCACCTAACCAGAAAAGGGACCCGGGCTCCGGCATCAGTCAGCGTATGCTTGCCACCTTTCACTTTTCTGCCGTTTATCCTTGAAGTTTTGCTCTGGTCGGTTCCGTTATCGCCCGTAAAAACAAGCAGGGTATTATCACTTATTCCCAGTGCCTTGAGTTTCTGCATGAATTTTCCAACCAATCCGTCAGTGTACTCCACCATAGCGGTAAATTGCTCCTTTTCGGTTAACTGGTCTTCCTCCATACCTGGAACGTTGATATAAGGCCAATGTGGGAGCGCCATGGGATAATATACAAAGAAGGGTTCGGATTGATGTTGCTCGATGAAATCCAACAAAAAATCCGTGTAGATATCCGGTCCGAATTTCCCCTTTACCTCTTTCATCAGGGCACCATTCTTCCATATTCCAGGATTCCAGAAGCGGGAGGGTTTCCCGGGGTTCTCCAGTGAAATGTACTCAGGCAGTTCACCGTCATATTGCCAGGTCCACAGGCAATGTTGATCAAATCCCATATTTTGAAGATGCATGGGATGATCTTCAAACCTTGTTAATTGCCATTTTCCGGCAACGGCCGTTGCATAACCCCTTTCTTTCAGCATGCGGCCAAAATTAAAGATTTGTGGATCGAGCGACTGTTCCTCTTTTGGAAACGTCCAGATCCCTCCAGTCCATCCATTGCGAAATGGATACTGACCGGTCATCAGCTGCACCCGGCTTGGCGTGCACAACGGTGTAGCAAAGGCATTGGTAAATTGAATACCCTGCTCCGCCAGCTCATTAAGGTTTGGAGTGTTATAGCTTTCTCCGCCGTATGATTCCAGACATTCGGCTCCCAAATCGTCGGCCATAATCAGGATGATGTTGGGAGGTTTTTTATCCCCTTCGGATGCCTCTGATGTTTGGGCAGAAAAACCCTCTATCATTGCAAAACATATAAGAATGATAAAACGCCGGATATACCAATTTTGTATTTGTAAATTATTAAAGATCATGGCTTATTATTATTCTGAACGACAAACCGAATTATTCCTGATCAATTCACACTAAGAATCTGACCTTGCTCTTCCAATAGTTCCTTCAGCACTTCATATTCCACCTCCTGCACATCCTTCTCATTGTCTATTGCTATGGATGCTGCACATCCTGCGCTATGACCAAGGATCATAAATACCGGCTCCATCCGGATTGAACCAAATGCAATATGCGAGCTGGATACACACACAGGGACGAGCAGGTTGGTGCAGTCTTCTTCTTTCGGGATCAGCGAGCGGTAGGATATCTGGTAGGGCTCGGGCACATGAATGCCAATATCCCCTTCGTTCTGAACATAACCCTTTTCATTTATATAACGCTGCACGTTATGGGAGTCCATGGTATAGGAACCCATACCTACCGATTCGGGTACCTGTCTTTTCCCCAGTATGTCGTGCTCGGTCATCACGTAATCTCCTTTCATTCTCCGGGCCTCCCGTATGTATAGTTTGTAAGGCCAATGGCCATTGTCCTCAAATTCATCTTTGGCCAGGCCCCACTTTTGCATCTCATTCTGTATCGTATCGGGCACTCTTGGATCATTGGCCAGGAAGTACATCAGTCCTTTCTGATAGACTTCGTGTTCTTTGATGATCTCTTTTCTTTTAGCATAGGAGCCTTCGGGGTATTCGTAATTCATGCCAATGTTATCGGTGCTGAACGGTCCGCGGTTGTTCACATCGGTCTTGCTGTTGGGAATGGCATCGTATTTCCCGAAAAGATCGTCGCGTTTATGCCAGCCGGACTCGAACAACCGCAGCATCAGCATGTATCTGTCGGCATTGTAGCTATCAGGCATGGGGAAAGGTACCTTGTTGTCGGGATGTTTGGTCAGGCAC
>CAYNPZ010000071.1:0-2102 GCA_964399175.1 uncultured Bacteroidales bacterium
TTGTTAATTGAAATTTGGATATTGTTTGTTATTTGTTATTTGGAAATTATTTGAAATTTGGTGCTTGTTATTTGTTATTTCCCCTCTTATATACTTCTTCTCCCTTCACAAACGTCCTCAGTACCTTAACCTCCGGTATTTCTTCCATATCAATCTCCATAATGTCCTTATCGGTAACCACAAAGTCCGCCTGTTTTCCCTCCTCGAGGCTTCCTTTATCCTCTTCTTCGAACATCGAACGGGCTGCCCAGATGGTCATGGCTTTAAGGGCCTGCTTGCGGTTCAGCTCATTTTCCGGCTGAAATCCACCTTCTGGATAACCATCCAGATCTTTTCTTGCCACGCCTGCATAAAATCCGTAAAGGGGATTGATGTGCTCCACGGGAAAATCGCTGCCATTAGAGAGCCAGCCGTTTTGCTTCAGCAATTTTTTATAGGCATAGGCATGTTCCAGTCTTTCCCGGCCCAACCTTTCGTCGGCCCAGTACATGTCGGAAGTGGCATGTGTTGTATTCACCGCAGGAATGACGGAATATTTTTCAAACAAATAGAAATCGTCGGGATGAATGACCTGTGCGTGCTCTATTCTCCATCTCCTGTCGTTTTCCCCGCCGAGGATACTTCCGTAAATGTTCAGCATTACCCGGTTGGCCGAATCACCAATAGCATGGGTGTTTACCTGGTAGCCGTGCTCATAAGCCTTTTGGGCATGCTCTCTCAGCTCTTCCTTTGATGTAACCAGAAATCCTGTATTGTTCGGATCATCCGAATAGGGTTCCAGCAGACAGGCACCCCTGGAACCGAGGGCCCCGTCTGCGAATAGCTTAATGGATTGGATGTGCATGTAGTTTGTCCTGTATATTCCCTTTTCCATGAATGCCTCATAATTTTCATCCGACGGGCTTAACATTACATAGGTTTGCATCTTCAGCTTGCCTGCCTGCTGAAGGGAATCCATCAGTTGAATGGATTCATAGTCCAGGCCGGCATCCACTACGGAGGTAAGCCCCACACCAAAACAGTTCTGGGCTCCTTTTTTCAGAGCGGAGATCTTTTCCTGCCTGGTAGGCTCCGGAATGATTTTGGATACCAGGCTGGTGGCGTTATCTACGAGGATACCGGTGGGTTCGCCATTTTCTACATATACCTTTCCCCCTTCAACATCCGTTTCTGCAGTTACACCCGCTCTTCCGAGTGCTTCGGAATTAACCAGTGCTGCATGCCCGTCTATGCGGTTCAGAAAAACCGGTTTATCCGGAAACAGATTGTCCAGCTTTTCTTTGGTTGGGAATTTCGTGTCTTCCCAGTCATTCTGATCCCATCCTCTGCCCAGTATCCATTCGGCATCATGGGTCTGATCATATTGCTTCAGCTTGTCCAGAATTGCTTCAAATGACGAGGTCCCCACCAGATCTACCTGCCGCAGATCCATGGAATAACCATAGAAATGGCAATGCGCATCAATAAAACCCGGATACACGGGTCTATCTTCAAGATCCAGCGTTTTGTCACCGGAATACGCTCTGGTAATTTCTTCCGTAGAACCAACTTTCAGTATTTTTCCATCCTTAACCGCAAAGGCTGAAGCGACAGTGAAATTGTCATTTACGGTGTAAACCTTAGCATTCTTGACGATCAGATCGGCATCTTTTTTCATATTTCCGCAGGAAATGGTTATCAGGGATAATACAGCGACAATTAGGATAATGTTTTTCATCAGGAGCCTTTTTTCAGGTTTTTCGGATGAAAGCAAAAATAATAAAATCTTGCTATTATAAGGCCATTGCCGGTTGAACAAAACAATAATGCAGCCATTAACAACCACCCACGTGAACGTGGGTGCTAAATTCGTCAAATGTTGTTCCTAAACCTGTGTCATATAATAACAATATAAAGAAAATCAGGGGTAACGATTGGATACCCCATTTAATGTTTTCTACAGATAACCTGGTTCGATGAGCCAGGTTTCTGTTTACAGGCCCTCGTTGGTTCGGTCAACATCCTCTGAGGATCATGTTGATATCCTCTGAGGGTCTCCGGATATCTTTCGGGGATATCTCTTACACCTCAGAAGATGGTTAGTGAACACCTTTTTTGGCTAT
>CAYNPZ010000071.1:2202-18921 GCA_964399175.1 uncultured Bacteroidales bacterium
CTCATGATATTCCCAAAAGATATTTATTGGGCTTTTCTGGGCCTTTTCTATATCCTGTTGAGATATTGGACGGTCATCAGAGGACCCTTTAACCCTCCTTCGGGGAACACTCAACCCTTCTCTGAGGATACTTAAACCCTCCTTTGGGGAGTACTCAACCCTCCCCGGAGAATCCTCGAACCCTCCTTTGAGGACCCCCAAACCATCATCCAGGGAGTACTCAACCCTTCCCGGAGGACCTTCGAACCCTCCTTTGAGGACCCTTGAACCCTTCCCGGAGGACCCTCGAACCCTTTTTTGAGGACCCCCAAACCATCATCCAGGGAGTATCGGACCCTCCTCAGAGGCCCCCTAAACTAGTGCCTGATATTTTAGGAAAGTTCAGAAACCCTGTTTCATGTTTAAAACTCTCGGATGGATGATACAAATGACAACCATAACAGACAAAGATCAATATCATTCAACTCCCCTCTGCAGTTTTTCAGGTTTTGTTCCCGCAGAATGCGGGACCAACTGTAGCTTTCAGGGGTTGCCAACTGCCAACTGCCAATTGCCAACTTTTTCACTCCTGTCAAACAATCAAACATTCAAACTTTAGATATATTCCAGCGTAACCTCCTTGAGAAACTTTTCCTCCAAAGTATTGGCAATCCTTTTTACCACTGTTCGGCGGATTTCCAGTTCCACAGGCAGGTTGGGATCCTGATGGGCTTCATTGATCCGTGTACCGATGACAAAATGTATTTTGTCGCTGTCTTTTAAAAGGCGTACGATCTGGTCGGCCGGACCTTTCTTTAGGGTATAGTTGCTGTTGTATTTTTTCAGAATGTCGGCCACCTTGCTGAGGGTTAGGATTCCTTCGGTCACCAGATCCACGCCTTCCATGTAGGATACCGGCGGCAGGTCTGGGTCTTCGAATTCAAAGCTGTCTTCAATTTCCGTATTGAGCTCGCGGGCAATGATATCGCCCGTGGTAGCACCCATTATTACCTTGCTTCCTTCAAAGTCTTTAACCGTATTGGCGAGTCGCTTGTCATCACTTGAATCAAAAGGAGGCCCTGTGCACACCAGTAATCTCCTGGGTTCCCTGAAATAAACGGCGCAGCAGCTTGTGTCGTCTTTGGCATAATACCCGTCATTTTGATAGGCCATGTTTACAATCTTGGTGGAAAGTTTGTTGGCTGAGATGCCTGGATCATTATATACCAGTCTTTTGGCAAATTCCTGAAAGTTCTCCAGCCCCCAGCCGAAGGGATATTTGTCTGTTCCAAGTCCTGATTGCGCTATACCATCAGATCCCAGTATAATTCGGTCTTCCTTTTTGGGTTCAAATCTGCAGCTTTTAAGTTCTTTACCTTTGTTTTTTTCACTTTCCAGGACGATCTTCTCCCATTTCGGCTTATATATTTTATTTCCCTTCAGGATGATGGCTGAGGGATTGTCGTATTCCAGAATGGTTACCACACCGTTGTAATAATCTATGTCAACGATTGTGAAGGTGGCATAGCTGATCTTCCTGGTTTTGTCCACAGGCAGAGTATTCATGATGATTTCGGCGATGGTCTGCACATCTTTGTGCTCCCGGGTAAAATTCAGGGCCATGGTGGCGGTGAGCGTAGCCAGCATGTTGGCCTTTACACCATGTCCCAGGCCATCGGAAAGTACAAGCACCAGCCTGCTTTCTTCCTTAAACTTTTCTGACAGGAAAACATCGCCGCAAATTCTTTCTTCTTCGTGATTCTTTTGCTGAACCTCAACCTCTATGTGAAAATCATTGCTCATTGGATCGGTTGTCTTTCTTTTCCGGCTTTTCTTTCTTTTCCGACTGATAGAATTCGATGATAGAATTGAGCATCTGCTCTGTTTCCGAGGCACCCTCGCCCAGCAGGTACCCTATTTTTTGTACCATCTCCAGGTTTTTGTCTATCACCTCTGTCACCCTTTTTATTACCTGCTCTTTTCGTATCTCGGGTGCATACATGTCCCTCAGCACCGCTCCAACGATTTTTCCCTTCTTGATATTGAATATTGAAAGGTTCAGCAGCTTGTCATCCAGATAAATGTCCCGGTTCACGATATTCTGCTGGTTGTCGAGCACGTGCGAGAAAAGTGTGAAGATATTATGCGGAAGCAGGGATTTCAGGTCGGCGCCTACCAGACCCGGAATCACTTCGTTAATCGACTGGGCTTCATCGCCCAAATAATCAATAAAGGTTTTGTTTGACTGAATTACTTTTAGATTCTGATCAATAATGACCACCGCAGAAGGCAGTTTCTGGAGCATGGCATTGATCGTTTCCGAAGCTTCCTTTGCTGCCTGTTTTTCCTTGCGGGCTTTCTGCTCCGACTCCTTCAGTGCTTTTTGTGTTTGCGCAAGCTTTTCATTGGTGGTACGAAGCGCTTTAATATAGTCATTCCGGTTCCGCAGTGTATAGGTCAGGCACATTTCCGTTTTTGCAAGTCCTTTGGATACTGCGATGGCAAAATCCCTGCATGAGGGATATCCGCAGGCACTGCAACCCACAACACTATTGTTATTGTCTTTTCCGATTGCCTTGAGTACTTCCTGTATTTTTTCCTCGGACGGCGCCTCAAGTCGTTGGTCATCCGCCTGAAAGCTCCTGGAAAAGTCCAGGTCTATATACTTGGCTATCTCTTCTTTCCAGGCTTTTTTATCAAAGGTTTCCAGCCTTTTATTGGCATAGTCGATCACCTTCGATCTCCTTTTATATTTTTTACCTCCGGGCGATGTACCGGGTCCCATCAGGCATCCTTCACAGAAAAACAGATTGAAGTGATGCTTGATCTGGTTGATCCCTTCTTCAAACTGGTGGATGGCATTAATGGAATTCACTTTTCCCGATCCGTTGATCACTGTTCCGGTGAGCAAATCCTCGCTGATGCCGGCAGCCTGAAACAAACCATTGCTGATGGGGAAGAGGGAACCCTTATATCCGATCGGAGGATCAAAATCGGAATACTCCATTTTGCTTTCCTGGATGTTGTACTCATCAAACAATTTCCTGAGCTCCACAAATGTGAGCACTGCATCAATTTTTCCGTCTCCGTCGTAGCGCTGAACTTCATCCTTTGAATCTATACATGGCCCAATATATACAACATTGATATCTTCTCCGTATTTTTTCCTTACAACCTTTGCAGTGGCAATAGAAGGTGAGACCAGCGGCGCAAGGTTGTTGATCAGCTCCGGATGGTATTTTTCCACATGAGAAACTACAGCCTGGCAATTGGAGGTGATGTAGTATTTCCCTTTGAAATTGTCAAAAAGCTCCTTGTATTTCAACGCAATCAGGTCGGCACCGAAAGTAACTTCGTTTACATAGTCAAATCCCAGTTGCCTGATCATCTGGACAAATCTCCGGTAGTCGGCAATATCATCGAATTCGCCTGAGATACTTGGGGCTACGATTGCTACCGTTTGTTTGTCCGAATTTAGCAGATCTTTTGTTTGCCGGGTGGAATCCCTGTAGACAACGGCATCCTGGGGACAAACACCCACGCAGTGACCGCAACCGATACATCTTTCCGGGATTATTCTTGCATAATCCGTGTTGACCTTTACTTCTATCGCATTGACAGGACATTCTCTGACACACGAGTAACTTAGGTCACATTTATCTTTGATGATTTGTATTAACGACATGGCTGTTTATAGATATTTATGGAAAATTTCATCCAGTACATACAACAATCGGTCTGAAGTGACGCCCTTGAAAATTTTGTCTTCGAATTTCAGGTTGGGCCCGTCCTGACATTTTTCCATGCAGTGACATCCGCGGAAATAAATCTTGTCTTCCAGCTGGTGTTCTTTGATATAATTTTTAATGGTATTTACGGCTTCCTTGTTGCCTCTGGAAAAACATGCGCTTCCTAAACAGATGATTAACTCCTTTCTATTGTCTTTTTGGTTTTTACTGCTCATAATCAAATAAAAGTAATAATAATTATTGGAACAGAACCTGTTTTGCTTTATTTAAATTGAATTCAAATTGATTGATCTTCACATTCAGCCGACAATAAATATACTTTAATGTAATTTATATACAAAACCGGTCAAAGATAGCTTTCATTGTTAAAAAAATAACATTGTTTATGAAATAACAAACATATTTTGTAATTTTGACACACATAATGGACGATTCAGCGATGAGCCGGTAAAATAGATCAGATGGAATGGACAAAATAAAAAAAATACTCGAAAGATACCCTTTTGTAGAACGGGAAAATTTAATCCCCATTTTACAGGATATTCAGAATGAGCATGGTTATCTTACCGAGGAAGCTGTAAAGCAGGTGGGGGATTATCTGGAACTTCCTGCCAGTAAAATATACAGCGTGGCTACTTTTTACAGCAAGTTTCGGTTTCAGCCCAAAGGGAAATTTCATCTCAAAATATGCAGGGGCACTTCCTGTCAGATCAAAGGCGCTGCAAAACTTGAGCATAAAATTTATAAGCAGTTGAATATTAATGACGGGGAAACGACCGATGACGGAATCTTCAGTCTTGAAGTGGTAGCCTGTATTGGCGCCTGCTGGCTGGGACCTGTTGTGTCCGTAAACCACCGCTATTATACTGAAGTCAGTGAGGATAAACTTGAGGAAATCATTGAGAATTACAAAGAAAGTGACCAATAGAGAGCGTATATGCCGACTTTTGACAGCCATAAAATAAAAGATGATATCATCACCACCTTGCTGGAGGGGGACATAGAGCATCTGGAAAAACAGGACAGGGAATCCATTGATTATTTAAAAAGGAATAAGATTACCCAGCCGGTGATCTCCCTGTCATATAATACCGCAAGTATTATTGCAGGGGCTCCAGAAACTTTTGAAACCATCCGTGATTATTTGGATGAACGGGACATTGATGCCAGATTAAATCAGGTGGGTTCACTGGGACTTATTACCGCTGAACCGCTGCTGGACATTCAGTTACCCGGAAAGGCAAAAGTGACTTTTAGCAATGTGCTTCCCGAGAAGGTCAGCGATATTCTTGATGGAGTTTTCAATAATTTTATTCCCCTGGAATATGTGTTGGGACAGCATCCCAATGAATTGCATGAGCCCTGGGAAAACATACCATATATAAATGAACTGCCTTTTTTTCAGTCCCAAAAACGGCATATACTAAAAAATTGTGGGAGGATCGATCCGGAATCCATAGATGAATATGTTGTTAACGGGGGATATCGCAGTTTCTTAATGTCCATTCGTAATTACACCCCCGAGGAGGTTTGTGATCTTATTGAATCCAGTGATTTAAGAGGCAGAGGTGGCGAAGGTTATCCTACCGGGAAGAAGTGGAAAAATACACTGAACGCCCCGGCAGAAAAGAGGTTTTTGATATGTAATGCAGGGGAAAGTGATCCCGGTGCTTTTATGGAAAGAATGATCATGGAAAGTGATCCCCACAGTCTGGTGGAAGCGGTTGCCATAGCTTCATATGCCATTGGTGCACAAAAGGCATATATTTACCTGGAAAGTGAATATGAGATGGCATGCAGTCGGGTTCAAAAGGCCATAGATCAGGCACGGGATTATGGATTGCTCGGACACGATATCTTCAGCAGCGGATTCAATTTTAATATTCAGGTACATCAGGGTGCCGGGGCTTATGTGTGTGGTGAAGAAACTGCGCTTATTGCCAGTCTTGAAGGCAAGAGAGGTATGCCTCGTCCAAAGCCTCCGTATCCATCGCATCGTGGACTGCATAATCAGCCTACGGTGGTCAATAATATGGAAACCTTGCTGAATGTACCTGTTATAATGCGGCATGGTTCTAACTGGTATAAACATACAGGAACGGAAAAGAGTGCTGGTACCAAGGTTTTTTCGCTTTCCGGTAAGATTGAGCGGAGTGGTTTGGTGGAGATACCCATCGGTGTTTCCATGAGAGAGGTGATTTATAAAATAGGTGGGGGGCTACCCGACAATAAGGATCTGAAAGGTCTCCTCATAGGCGGACCCGCCGGGGGAGCATTAACCTACCAACATCTGGATACCCCTATTGATTATGAAGAACTCAGGGAGTTGGGATGTACCCCTGGCTCCGGAGCTATGGTGGTAATGGATGAAGAAACCTGTATACTGGATACCGTGAAGTATTACATGCAACTTCTCAAGGGAGAGTCTTGCGGCAAATGTATTCCATGCAGGGAAGGGATAAGAAGGATGCATGAAATACTCGAGAACATCACCAAACGCCCGCAGGAAGAGAATGGATCATTCACCTTGCATCGTTTTAAGGGGGTGATCAATCTGGAAAGACTGGCCCATGTGGTCAGGGATACCTCCTTGTGCGGATTGGGCCAGAGGGCTGCCAATCCCATTTTGTCAACGATCAGCGCATTCCGGGAGGAATATGAGGAACACATCTTTGAGCGAAAATGCCGGGCCGGTGTTTGCCAAGAACTCAGCACCTTTTATATTGATGTGGATAAATGCACGGGTTGTACCATATGCGCTCAGAAATGCCCTACGGGTGCCATAGTGGGAAGTGCCAAAAAGCCACATTTCATCGTTCAGGAGCGGTGTATTGGATGCGGCATATGTTATGAATCCTGTAAGTTCGAAGCCATCATCAGAAAATGACCAAAGATTATGCAGATTGAAGTTGAAATAAACAATAACCAAATCAATGCCAGGAAGGGTCAAAACATTCTTGATACTCTCAGGGAGAACGGCATACAAATACCTACGCTCTGCCGCCTGGAAGATTTTACTCCCACTGGTGCCTGCCGGTTATGCGTGGTAGAAGTGGATGGAATGGATAACCTGGTACCTGCCTGCTCCTATCCCCTGGAACAGGGTATGAAAATTCGTACCCATTCCCAGCGGGTGATTGAAGCCCGGAAGATGATTGTTGAGCTATTATTGTCCAATCATCCTGATGATTGTTTATATTGCGAAAGAAACGGAAGATGTGAATTACAGAACCTGGCAGCCGAATTGAATATAAGGGAGCGCCGGATTTCCGGGAAGAAAAACAAAGCGAAACTCGATCTGTCAAGCCCCGGAATTGTTCACGATGCTGCTAAATGCGTTTTATGTGGAAGATGCATCCGGATTTGCGAAGACATAGTCAACATTACCACGCTGGAATTTAAAGGCAGAGGAAATGGTACTTCCGTAAGTGCTGCCATGAATAAAGGCCTGAACTTCTCTAGTTGTATCCAATGCGGTCAGTGTATTCTGGTTTGTCCGACAGGGGCTCTGCATGAAAAGTCTTACTTTGATTTGATTCAGGAAGCCATTGGCAATAGAGAAGAAATAACAACCGTGGCGCATTACTCACCCTCTGTAGTGGTGACTCTGGCAGAGGAGTTCGGTTTGAAGCCCGGGAAGCAGATTGTTGGACTTATCAATGCAGCCCTGAGAAAGGTAGGTTTTGATAAAGTTTTTGACGGCAGTTTCGGCTCTGATCTTTATGTGATGGAACAGACGGCTGAATTGGAAGACAGGCTGGATAGGGAGGAAAATCTGCCTTTGCTGAGCAGTTCCTGTCCCGCCTGGGTGAAAGATCTGGAACAGGGTTATCCCGATATTCTGCCTTATCTATCAACGGTGAAATCACCCGAACAAATAACAGGGGCCATTATTAAAAGATTCTGTCTGGAGAGCAGGGATCAGGGTCAGAACGACGTATTTTCCGTAGCCATAACACCATGTCCTGCCAAGAAATTTGAAGCCCAGCGGCAGGAAATGACCCACAAGGGCATTCCTAATATTGATGCCGTTTTAACCACGCGCGAGCTTGCCCGGCTGATCAAACTGTATGGCATCGACATTCATTCGCTGACCCCGGAAAGTGCCGATGAGCCTTTCCAAAACAGCAGCTCGGCAGGCAAACTCCTGGCTTCTGTAGGAGGGACCTCGGAGGCCTTACTTCGAACGCTTTACAAGAATATGATGGGCAAAGATATGACCAATCCGAAGCTCAGTAAGTTAAGGGGAACAAAGCATTTTAAGGAATTGAGTGCTCAGGTTCATCATCATCAGTTAAATATAGCTTCCGTGAGCCCCTTGAAAAACATTAGGGAAATTTTGGCGGATATCCGAAATGAAGGGTCTGGCTATCATTATCTGGAAGTCATGGCATGTCCCGGTGGGTGTGTCAATGGTGGAGGGCAGCCTTTTTATTACGGTTCGAAAACCCTCCGCAACCGTGTTAAGGCGGTTCATACCATAGATGAAAAAAGTGCTGTTCAATCTTCCCATAACAACAAAATGGTGAACAGCTTCTATAATAAATATCTTGGAAAGCCATATGGCAAAAATTCCAGGAGTATCCTGCATACCAGTTATACAAAAAGGGATATACTGCTTTGATATGAAGAAAGAAGAAACCAATATCGACCGTGATCTGATATATACCATAAGGAATAAATGCCGGGTTTGTTATACCTGCGTAAGGGAATGTCCGGCTAAGGCCATTAAAATTTTAAATGGTCAGGCCGAGGTGATGAATGAGCGGTGTGTGGCATGCGGAAACTGTATTAAAGTCTGCAGTCAGGGAGCCAAGGTTTATCTGGATACCAAAGGCAGTGTTTACCAGATGCTTGAAAACGGAAAGAAAAATGTAGTCATTGTAGCGCCCAGTTTTCCGGCTGAATTTACCGAATTTGAGGATCACAAAGAGCTCGTGGGCAGAATACGTGCACTGGGATTTGACGTGGTGTCTGAAGTCTCTTTTGGTGCCGACCTGGTAGCTAAAAAATACAATGAATTGATCACCACCAATGGATCCGGGCGGTATGTTTCCTCGGATTGTCCTGCCATTGCGGCTTATGTGGAAAGGTATCATCCCGGCCTGGTGGACAACCTGGCTCCAGTTGCGTCTCCTATGGTGGCCATGAGTCGCGTTATGAAAGCCAAGTATGGTGATCAGATCAATCTGGTTTTTATTGGTCCCTGTATCGCTAAAAAAGCAGAGACCGACGAGGTGGATGAGATGATTACCTTTGTGGAGCTGAGGGAAATGTTAGAAGAAAACGAAATAAAACCCGAAAAAATAAAACCTTCCGAATTTGATCCGCCAACAAGCGGCCGGGGAGCCATATTCCCTGTTAGTCGAGGACTGCTTCAGACCACAGGGATAAAGGATGACGTGTTTGACGGGAATATCATCGTAGCCGAAGGAAGGATCGAATTCCAGGAAGCCCTGAAAGAGTTTGAAAACGGCCAGATAAGCACCCGTCATCTGGAACTGCTATGTTGTGACGGTTGCATTATGGGACCGGGGACCTCAAAGAAGAACCGCCGCCAATATAACCGGCGCATCCTGATACACAATTACGTACAGTATAAAATAGAGCATTTTAATAAGGAGGAATGGAAAGCCAACATAGAAAAATATAAAGATCTGGATCTTACCGTTCCGTTTGAGAAAAAAGACAAACGCATCTCAACGCCCTCCCGTGAGGAGATCACTAAGATTCTGCGCTCCATGGGTAAGAATGAACCGAAAGACCATTTGAACTGCGGAGCTTGCGGATATGATACCTGTGAAGACCATGCCATTGCTATTGTCAAAGGTCTGGCTGAAACCGAAATGTGTCTTCCCTACACCATTGACAAACTGCATAATTCAGTTAAAGAGCTGGCTGTTACAAACGAAAAGCTTGTTTCCATGCAGCAGACCCTTAAACAGGCAGAAAAGCTTGCCAGCATGGGGCAATTATCTGCAGGTATTGCTCATGAACTGAATAATCCCCTGGGAGTTGTGATTATGTATGCCAACATCCTGCTTGATGAGGTACCCAAAGACTCCGATCTTTATGATGACCTGAAGCTGATTGTTGAACAAACCAATCGGTGTAAGAAGATTGTTGGGGGATTGCTTAATTTTGCCAGAAAAAACCAGGTCACACGAAACGGGGTATATCCGGTGAAACTGGTCGAACAGAGCTTTGATGCAGTGGTTGTACCCGAACAGGTGAAAGTTAATATACACACCAATAATCTGGAAAACAAAAAGGCTTATCTCGACCAGGAACAGATGACGCAGATATTTTCCAACCTGTTCAAGAATGCCATAGATGCTATGCCGGATGGCGGTGTGCTGGACATAACAATTGAAGATGATCAGAATTATATATATTTCACCATAAGCGATACCGGAAAAGGCATAAAGAAGGAAGATCAGGAGAAGATTTTTGAGCCTTTTTATACAACGAAAGGAATTGGAAAAGGTACAGGCCTTGGATTGGCAACTGTTTACGGCATCGTGAAAATGCATAACGGAAAAATATCGCTTGATTCCAATGCCGATCCCGATCAGGGACCTACCGGAACCACATTTAAAATATCTTTACCCAATCAACCGGAAAAGTAGTTGTTATGGATGAAAAAAAGAAAATATTGGTAGCTGACGATGATGTGGATTATCTTTTTCAGATCCGCCTGCATTTGCAAAATATGGGTTTTGAGGTAATAACGGCTGAAAGCCAGAAAGAAGCTGAGGAATACCTGGAAAAGAATAAACCCGATCTGGCTGTTTTTGATCTGATGATGGAGACGGAAGACAGCGGATTCATCTTAAGTTACAAAACAAAACAAAAGTATCCGGATGTTCCTGTGATTATTGCCACTGCTGTGGCTTCTGAAACCGGGATCTCGTTCGGTTTGAACACCGAAGATGAAAAAAGGTGGATCAAGGCAGATTTGTATCTTGAAAAAGACATCAGAAAGGAACAACTTGAAAAAGAAATAAATAAATTATTGGGGCAATAAGCTATGCAAAATTTAAAGGTACTTGTTGTCGATGATGAACCCGGTATTTGCAGCGGAGTAAAGAGGATACTTGGTAAATTTACTGTAAGCTATCCTTTTATGGATGAAGATCGGGGTTTTGACGTTTTCGAATCATATACCGGAGAAGAAGCCATAGAATTCATCAAAGAGGACCCTCCGGATATTGTTTTGCTGGATAACAAGCTACCCGGGATACAGGGGACGGAAGTACTGGATTATATAAACAAGAACCACCGGGATATTGTTGTTATGATTATAACATCATATGCTTCACTTGACTTGGCTGTGAAGGCTACCGAAAAAGGGGCTTATGATTTTATACCAAAACCTTTCACTCCGCAGGAATTGAAGTCGTCAATGGAAAAGGTAACCAAACACCTATTCCTGAAGGTGATGACCAAAAGATTGAATAAGGAAGGAAAGGAGGTGAGGTTTCAGTTTTTGTCAGTGCTTTCGCACGAGCTAAAAAGCCCCCTGAATGCAGTTGAGGGATATCTTAAGATTATGCAGGAACGACAGTCCGGGGAACACATTTCGGACTATGATCAGATCATCGAACGTTCTTTGCAGCGGATTAACGGAATGAGAACATTGATTATGGACTTGCTTGATCTTACCAAAATTCAGTCGGATGAAAAAGAAAAACAATTTGAAAACGTTAATTTAGTAGATGTTATAAATAATGCGATAGAAACCGTCAGTCCCTATGCCATACAGAAGGATGTGGAGATCAAACTTCATGCGGAGGAAGGCATTACTTTTTATGCCGATCCGAATGATATGGAGATTGTGCTCAACAACTTAATATCCAATGCAGTAAAATACAATTATAAAGCGGGCAGGGTTGACGTTCATCTGGAGAAAGATACCGATCAGATCACTATTAAGGTCAGCGATACCGGGATCGGAATGAATCAGGAAGATACTTCTAAACTGTTCAATGAGTTTGTTCGTATCAAAAATGAAAAAACCAAAAATATTACAGGTAGCGGATTGGGCCTGTCTATCGTAAAAAAAGTGATTGATATCTATAACGGGGATATTCAGATTGACAGTGAACCCGACAAAGGAAGCACATTTACAGTGATTCTCCCATTAAATAACTAGAACCGGAAAAAATAATATTATGAAGAGTTTACCCGAAAAGACCATTGAACGATTGAGTGTCTACAGAAGAACACTGCTTAATTGTCTGGCGGAGGGCAAAGAATTTATTTATTCCCATGAAATTGCCAATCTGCATAACATTACCGCCGTTCAGGTTCGCAGGGACATCATGCTGATAGGCTATTCTACTACCCTGAAAAAGGGATATGACGTACGTGCCCTTATTGATCTGATTGGTGAAATTCTTGATTCCCAGAAAGGACTTAATGTAGCAGTAGTCGGCATTGGTAATCTGGGCCGTGCCATTACTGCCTATTTTAGGGGAAAAAGATCACGACTTCAGATTGTGGCTGCTTTTGATACAGACCCCGAAAAGATCAACCGCGTCATCTCAGGAGTGAAATGCTATTCAATGAATGATCTTCAGAAAATTATCAGTGAAAAACAGATCAGCGTAGGCATTCTCACCGTGCCTCCGGATTATGCAGCAAAAGTTTCTGAAGCTCTTGTTTTTTCCGGTATAAAAGGCATTCTTAATTACACTTCCGTGCCTGTGAATGTGCCTTCGAATATTGTTCTGGAGAATTATGATATGATTACATCCCTGGAGAAAGTCGCCTACTATGTGAAACAAAAAATGGGTGACGAGAGTAAGGTTTATTACGAAGAATAATTATTGGTTATCTTTGCGCCTTACTAACCGGAACAGGTGATCTATGGAGATACACAGGAGCTTTGAGACTTTGGGGAATATCAGGAATCCCGTGGTTACTACGGGTACCTTTGATGGTGTACATATGGGTCATAAAACCATATTGAACCGGCTAAGAAAACTCGCAGACGAGATCAATGGTGAAACCGTGCTTATCACCTTTCATCCCCATCCCCGAAAGGTGCTTTATCCGGATACCAAAGGGAAAGATCTCAGGTTGATTTCAAGTCAGTGTGAAAAGATCCATTTGTTGAGTCAAACAGGTCTTGATCATGTAGTAATCATTGAATTTACCCGGGAATTTGCGAAAACCACTTCCTATGAATTCGTTGAAAACATCCTTGTGGGAAAGCTTAATGCCAAACGTATTGTTGTTGGTTTTAATCACCATTTTGGTCATAACCGGGAAGGTGATTATGCCTATTTATATGAGCTCGCCTACCATCATGATTTTAAAGTGGAAGAAATACCTGAACAGGATGTGGAAAACGAAACGGTTAGTTCCACGGTTATTCGTACGGCCTTGTACGAAGGCAGAATCCAAAGGGCCAATGCTTACCTGGATCATTTTTATATCATGATGGGGGAGCTTTCTGACGGACATCCGAAATGCCGGGAGATTGGATTTCCAACTTATAAACTGAACATTGAAGAAGATGTTAAGCTCATACCTCCTGAAGGGGTTTATGCCATAAGCCTTGTTTATTCCACTCACAAATACAGGGGGATGCTTAATATAAAGCAATTTGATGCTGAAGAGCAAGTGAGCGTAGAAGTTCACCTTTTTGGACATGACCACGAACTGGAATTGAGAGGCAAAGTCGTCATTATCCGATTTCACAAACGTATGCGTGATGAAATAAAGATTTCCGAAGAACAGGCGTTGCATAAGCAATTGGAACAAGATAAGGCTGAAATTCAGGAATTGATTTATTAATTCCTAATGGATTAATGACAAGATATTTATTCCGGGTATTCAAATTATTTTCTTTCGCTTCGTTTGCCTTTATAAAAAAAATTCTTTTATTTATATCTACGTCATTAGAAAAACCATTGTGTCTTGAAGTCTTATAATGATCTTGAAATTATACAGGGAATCCGGGAGAGAGACAATAATATTCTGGAGTACTTGTATAATGAATATTTTGGTTTAGTTTATGATGTGGTTTCTCAAAATAATGGGAATGAGGACGATGCAAGGGATGTATTACAGGAAGCCATTATTTTGATATATCGGAAGATAAGAGATGAATCTTTAGAATTAAATTCTTCTTTTAAAACCTACCTTTATTCAGTTGCACGCAATATATGGGCCCATGAGCTGAGACACCGTGAGACCGAGATGCGTCATATCATGAAATATACCCGGGAAGATTCAGGTATGACTGAATCTTTCGATCCCGACCATGAGGAACAACAACGGTACCGGTTGTACCAGGAGCATTTCAGGAAACTGGGTAAAGAATGCCGCAAGGTGCTGAGGATGTTTCTGAACAAATGCTCTCTGGAACATATTGCTAAGCAAATGGGTTATAAGAGCAGTAAATTTGTCAAGAAGAAAAAGTATAAATGCAAAGAACAGCTTGTAAGATCTATTAAGAACGACACACGATTTAACCGATTATTATAAAAGTTGACGGCGATATTTTTTCCTGATAAAGATGAATACAGCTATACCAAGTATTACTGCGGTTCCACCAATTATCCACCATACAGATAAGGGTTCATATAGTGCGTCCTTATTTCCGATCTGGATGTATCCGGACCAGAAATAGGGATGGGCGTGAAGCGGATCGGAATTTTCGAGGAATTTTAATTTGGCTTTTCTCAGCGCCTGGTCTTTTCTGTTGCCCTGACTTATGGCCTGATAGAAATATTCCATCAGCCGGATGCTACTGTTGTCTTCCACTGGCCACATAGTCATAACAATAGATGGACAACCGGCATATTTGAACCCCCTGGCCAGGCTGATAACCCCTTCACCTTTCTGCAGTTTACCCCGGCCGGTGTTACAGGAACTGAGTACTGCCAGACGGCTGTTCAGTTCAAGATTGTAAATTTCATAAGTATTTAGGAATCCGTCTTCATTGTCTTTTTTATTCTTTGTAAAGGCCATTTTTGAATACATCGGTTCCTGGTCATTTACCAATGTATGCATCGCCAGATGGAGGATATCATAATCTTTTGACCGGTCTTTAAAAACATCCTCAGTTGCATTGTGGTCGATATAAGCATCTCCCCTGATGTATCGGGTGATTCGTTGGGCTTCTTTCTTGATTCCTTTGAGGGGATATAATTTTTCTCTGTATTCCTGACGGGTGCGGGATTCGTATTGCGTGATCTCCTCTATGTTGTCGTAGGTTGGGGCAAATGCTGCCAGCTTTTTTACCGGCTCCCGCTCAGTACGATTTTGATTATACAACACCTTGGTTGAATAGGAATAACCGATATTATATTTCTTGACCATATAAGCCAGCTCATTGTAACTGATCTGGTTAAATGTACCCTTTTGAGTAACCAACACTTCAAATGGCAGATAGGAGAGGAGATCGTCGGGAATAATGGTTAAATTCTTATGGTTCCCGAGATCCAGAGGCTTGATGAGTTTTGAATACAGCTGATAAGCCAGGGTTTGATATTTTTTAAAGTCTGCCTTGGAATGATTTGAAAAATCTCTTTCCGATAATAAGTTACGGAATGATAATATTTTGTTGGCAAAACTTGTATCAACCGGAATGGATTTTAATCTGAAATCCTTCTTTTCGATCAGAAAGGCATAAATGTTTCTTTCTGTTAACACATATTCAATGACGGTTTCCCCTGATCTGACCTTTTTTTGTATATTGCCAACCTTCATTGGGCTATGCTCATATTTCAGGGAGTGATATTTGGGATATTCCTCTTCAAATTTTTTAATAAGGGCTTCATATTCCCTGTTTAATTCAAAGAGCCGTTCATTCCATAAGTTTAGCCTTGATTCCTTCGGTTGTCTTTTCTTGCGTTCTTCAAATATGAGTTCTTCATAGGTCCATATGTCTTTTTTTAGTTGATTTTCTTTTTTTCCCAGGCTGTCGGGTATGTTGCCCATATTGAGCGCCTGGTTAAACTGCATGGCCTCGTACAGGACTGCGGCCTTGCTTTCTTCTGCATAGCGGAAGGCTTTGTTGAGAAATTGGCGTTCACCTGTAAGATGATATAGCTCAATGGCTGTTTCAATGGTGCTAACGAAGGTTTCTCTTTCATTGGCTGTAAGGTTCAGCTTGCTCTCCTGGCCCTGGTAGCCGGTTCTGAGCTTGCCAATTGTTTCCAGAGTCAGTTCATAGCTGCTCAATGCTGTTTTCAGGTTTTCTCTGCGGTTTTGCTCCAGTTCCGTAAGGGTTTTGGCTTTTCTTTTCAGTATATTCACCAGCTGAGATTTGGAGAGGACATTTTCCGGCCCTGGATTGGCTTGTAGGGTGGTATCATTGAAATGATTGGATAAGGAAATCAATGCCCGCTGATAATATAGCAATGCCTGAGTGTAATTCCCTCTTAAGCGACATAACAATCCCAGGTGCTCATAACACCTGGATGTTTCTGAATTCGTTTTTCCTAAATTGCTAACCGTAAGATTTAGAGATTTTTTAATTAATTCTTTAGCTCTGCCATATTCCTTTTGGTCAAGTTTCAATATTCCATAATTAAGGAAATGGTGATTAAGACGATAAGAGTCGTTACCAAATTGTTGAATTCCCTGATTAATGGCATTGATAAAGTGCTCTTCTGCTTTCCTGTAATTACCCAGCAGGCGATAAGAATTGGCCAGATTTCCATAGGTGACATATAACAATTCAGAATCCACTTGTTTTTTTAGGCGAATGCTTTTTTTATAAAAAGTAATGGCTTTATGATGGTCAACTTTCTTTTTATAAAGAATACCAAGGTTGTTGTAAACCATACCCAATCTGTCGAAGTTACTGACAGAATCTCTTTTAAATAGCTTCATCGCCCGGATATAAAAGGATTCCGCTTTTTCGTAATCCCGGTAGAGCGCATAAATGTTGGCCATGTTCTGAAGGTTGGTTCCCACTTTTCCGGGATTGAAATCCGGGTTTTCCGAAAAGATTTTATCAGCCTTTTGATAA
>CAYNPZ010000072.1:0-18878 GCA_964399175.1 uncultured Bacteroidales bacterium
ATCAATGGCTTTCCTGAAAAGGGTTCTTTTGAAAACCCGTTTGAGACCCCATAAAAGTATAATGGTGATCAACAGGATCACCACAGCCATGAGCAGGTCATAAACTGCAATTGTTAGGTTCTCGGTTTCTACTATTTTATTCCCCAATATAGAACTTGAAAACATGATTATGCAAATTATTCTTTCTCAAAATTTTCCTTGAGGATCTCCCTCAGGCGGTTCGGGCCGATGTTGGTTTCTAAATCTCCGTGCTGTGCAAACGAAATGGCACCGGTTTCCTCCGATACAGCGATCACCACTGCATCGGTGCGTTCTGTGAGGCCAATCGCCGCCCTGTGCCGCATACCAAAGCGGGGCGGAAGATCTATCCGTTCAGACGTAGGCAGTGCACAACTGGCGGCAACGATCTTATCTTTGCGAATGATCACCGAGCCATCATGCAAGGGATTGTTCTTGAAAAAAATGCTTTGCAGCAAGCGATTGGATGTATCAGCATTGATCACGACCCCTGTTTTTTCATAATTGGCCAGATTATCCCTCCTGGCTATGGCTATGAGGGCACCTGTTTTGAACGCCGACATATCCGTACAGGCCTTTACGATTTCCGTGGTTTTTATTTTGGGTTTGGCTTTGACCTTTATGGAAAATAAGTTCGCCAGAGAAAACTGATAATTCGATATATACCGACTGCCTATGATAAGAAGGAACCTCCGGATCTCCTGTTGAAATACAATGATCAGGGCAATCATCCCCACACCGATCACCTGGCCCAGAATTGTGCTGAGGAGCTCCATATCAAGGGCTCTAACTATAAGCCACAACAGATAAACCGAAAAAATGCCAACGAAGATATTGATGGCAACGGTTCCCTTAATGAGGTTATAAAACTGATATAAAAGAAAAGCCACCAGAAGGATATCCAAAACGTCCAGCACCCGTATGGTAATAAAACCTGTAATCATATTGTTCTTAATAACCTCATTGAATTAACATTCAAAAATACAAAAAAACCTAACCCAGATAAATTCTAAATTCTAAAACTCTAAATTCTAAAACTCTAAATTCCCTGTCTGCCGGCGGGCAGATAAATTCCAAACAAATTTTACTGACAATCGCTCTATGAAGTTCGGTATTTTTCTACAAGTGTGATCACTTCCCCGGCTTCTTTGACATCATGCACCCTCAGAATATTCGCACCACTCATCAGCGCAAGGGTATTGAGCACAGTGGTAGCGTTCATCGATTCATCGGGAGTAATATCCAGCGTTTTGTATATCATGGATTTTCTGGATAGGCCTACCATGATGGGAAGCCCGAAAATTTTAAATTGATTCAGATGGTGTAACAACTGGTAATTGTTTTGCACCGTTTTACCAAAACCAAAGCCCGGATCGATTATGATGTCGTTTACGCCCAGATTTCTTAGCTGGTCGTATTTTTTGGAGAAATAATCCATAATTTCCTTCATCATATCATCATAATTTGCCCGCTCCTTCATATCCTGCGGAGTACCCTTCATATGCATCATAATATAGGGCACCTGCAATTCCGCAATGGCATTAAACATGGAATGATCCATTTCGCCGGCTGATATATCGTTTATGATGTCTACATGATAATCTTCAACCACCTCGCGGGCTATTTCCGCGCGGAAGGTATCCACGGAAACGATCAGTCCGGAATACTTTTTTCTGATCAAATCCAATACAGGCCGTATCCTGTCTCTTTCCTCACCAACCGGGATATGATCGGCGCCCGGCCGGGAGGAATATCCTCCTACATCAATTATATCGGCCCCGTCGGCAACAAGCTTGTCAAGCTGTTCTGAAATGGCCTTTTCCTGGAAATACCTGCCCCCGTCATAGAATGAATCGGGAGTTACATTCAATATACCCATAATCTTCGGCTGAGAAAGATCAAGCAAAGATCCCCTGCAATTGATCAGGTATTTTCTCGAAAAAAATGTATCTTTATCTTCCATAATTTTGGGATCATTTTGAAACAAAAGTATAAAATTTAAACAGAAGAATTCATAAAGGTTTGAATTCAAAATGAAAAGTTATCTCTAATGAATTTCATCAATATTGAAGGACTTGATGCTTCCGGTAAATCCACTCAAATCAGCCTTCTAAGGCAACATTTTCAGGAAAACAATATACCCCACCAATATCTTCATTTTCCAAGGACAGATTCACCGGTATTCGGGAAACTGATCGGCATGTTCCTCAGAGGCGAGCTGGGCGCGATCGATTCGGTGAACCCATACCTGGTAGCTCTTATTTATGCCGGCGACCGGAATGATGCCAAAGCCATGCTCCAGGAATGGCTGGAGCAGGATTACCTGTTACTGGTGGATCGTTATGTATATTCCAATATTGCTTTTCAGGGCGCTAAACTGGGAGATGACAAAGAGATAGACACACTGAGTGACTGGATCAAATACCTGGAATACGATTATTATCAAATTCCCCGGCCAGACATAAACCTTTTCCTGGATGTACCCACTGAATTCACCCGGTCCGGGCTTAAAAACAAACGAAAGGGAAGCGACCGGGAATATTTGCAGGGAAAAGACGATATCCACGAAAAGGACCTGGGTTTTCAGAAAAACGTCCGGGACATCTATCTCAGGGAAATCAGCAAAGAAGATGATTTCAGGTTGATTGACTGCAGAAATCAATCGGGAAAAATGCTAAGCTCAACTGAAATCAGAGATAAAATATTGCAGATCCTCAAACTCTAGCCAGTTGTTATTACCCCTTTTTCTATTTTCCCCCGCTCATTATATTGTAGAATTTATATAAATGACATACCTTTACCTCAACTTTGTATAACTGTAAACTATATAAAATCAAATAATTATGAAAAAAAGAACCACTTTCTGGATCTTACTGGCTGTAATACTGGTTATCGTTTTGATAATAAGCAGCGCCACATTCATCACCATTCAACCCGGTGAAAGGGGGGTTGTGTTCAGAAAATTCACAACCGGCCTGGATAAGGAAAACATCTACCAGCCCGGTTTCAAGATGATCGCCCCATGGAATGAAATGTACATTTACAACGTAAAAGAGAAACAAACGGAGCAAACGCTTGATGTGCTTGATAAAAACGGACTGAACATTTCCATGGATGTTTCGGTTCGATTCAATCCGATATATGAAGATATTGGTTATCTGCATGAAAACTTTGGAAAAGAATACACTTCTCAGCTTGTTATACCTGAAGTAAGGTCAACCATCCGGCGTGTGGCAGGCCGTTACACGGCTGAAGAGATTTATTCCACAAAAAGAGAGCAGGTGGAATCATCCATAAAAAAAGAAACTTTTGAGGTATTGGATGACAATTATGTGAACATGAATGCTTTACTAATCCGTTCCATTCAGCTTCCCGAACAGATAAAAAGAGCCATCGAGAAAAAGCTGCAGCAGGAGCAGGAGGCCATGGCCTATGAATACCGATTGGAAAGAGAAAAAAGCGAAGCGGAAAGAAAAAGAGTTGAGGCAGAAGGAGAAGCACGGGCCAACCAGATCATCAGTGAGAGTTTGACACCTGAACTTCTCAGAATGCGAGGTATTGAAGCCACAATACAACTGTCCGAATCACAAAATTCAAAGGTTGTAGTCATTGGAGGAGGCGAATCAGGCCTGCCCCTGATCCTGGGAAATCAGTAAGCAAGAATCAAAAGAGAGGCTGTCCAAATAGCATTTAATCCGAATAATTCAAGAATTATTCCTGTCTCCGAGATTTTTATTAAAATTCTTTACCTTGTGTGCCTTTGGGAATTACTTTGTTAGCCTTTGTGGTTCAGTTATAAATATTTAATCACAAAGGAGCTCAAAGAATTTCTCGAAGATTGCGAAGGATTTTTCGGACAGCCTCCTTCTTGGGTTATAGCAGCTTTTCAGGTTGTAAAAACTTTTCACCTGTTCTTTTCAGTGTATGACCTTCCTGAATCCAGGGCCTGCAGGTTCTTCTCCACCACAGTTTCCCCTTTTCTGCCGAAAATTTTGTGAATGCTCTCTTTAAATCCTTCGAAAGGCAAATAAAAAAAAGGAGTGGCTGCACCAAGCATAACCATGTTCGAAGATCTGCGCGAACCCAGATCAGATGCGATTTTATCAGCATCAAGAGCAATATGATTGGAAATCTTGTCGATCGTTTCAAGTAGTTCATGTTCATCGGGATAGCCGGCAATATTCCTGTAGGCTCTGGTATTGGAAACCAGCCAGCCATCTGTTGAGAGATAAGGCAGGTACCTAAGGGATTCCATGGGTTCAACCGAAAGGATAATATCGGCTTCTCCTTTGGGTATCAAATCAGAAAAGATCTCCTGGTCGGAGATTCGCAAATGCGATTGCACTGCCCCTCCCCTTTGGCTCATGCCGTGAACTTCAGCTTGCTTTAAAAACAAATTGCTGTTTATAGCAGCCATTCCGATGGTGGCAGCGATGGTTAAAATGCCCTGGCCGCCTACTCCGGCCAATATGATATCGGTTTTCATAATATCCTGATTATAGATGTTTATAATAATCTCTTGGGGCTGATCATTTCAGTCCGAGTTCCTTAAGGCGCGCATTCAGTTTTTTATCCCTGGCAGTCTGAACACACTGCCTTCTTGGAATAATCACCGAAACACCATCATAGGCAATCTCCTCTTTCATGATCTCAACCATCTCACCGAGATTTTTTTTGGTAGGCCTGAACACACGAATGTGTTCCTTTTCCACGCCAATGCCCTCACAAATCTTTTCCAGCCTCCCGAGTGCATGAGAATCCTGGCCACCGGTCATTGCGGTTGTAAAATTATCGGATATGATCACCGTAACCGGGCTCTTTTCTATTACACAATCGAGCAATCCGGTGATCCCGGAATGGGTAAAGGTAGAATCACCGATAACGGCAACGGCAGGTACCAGGCCGGCATCAGCAGCCCCTTTTGCCATGGTTATGGAAGCGCCCATATCCACACACGAGTTAATGGTCTCAAAAGGCGGCAGGGCTCCCAGGGTATAGCATCCTATATCAGAGAAAACCCTTCCTTCAGTGTAATCCTGCAAGGCTTCATTGAGCGCTTTGTAGGATTCGATATGTCCGCAACCCTCACACATGGCGGGCAGCCTGTTTTTAACCACTTCCGGGATGGATGCATCCTCTTTAACCTGAACTCCCAGCGCAGTGGCCACATGGTCGGGATTCAGCTCACCGGTCCTGGGAAGCGAGCCATCGAGCTTGCCCTTGATGGGCGTTCCCTTTTCCTGAAAGCCTTTCAGCTTCTCCTCGATAAAGGAATACCCTTCCTCAATGATCAGCAATTCTTCACAGGAGTCAAGCATTTTGTTCAGCAATTCCTTCGGCAGCGGATACTGGCTTAACTTTAGCAACGGATAATCCAGGTTTTGTTTGCTGAAGTTCTCCATCACATAATTATAGGCAATTCCGCTGGCAACAATTCCCAGACGTTTGTCTGAGCCTTCAAAGTACTGGTTATATTTTGAATTTTCCGATGCTTCCTGCATGGTTCCCTGCTTGGAAAGCAGTCCTTCATAGTTTTTCCGGGCAAAGACAGGAAGCAGTACAAACTGCCTTAAATTTTCGGGAACCGAACCTTCATTACGGGGTTTCTGCTCCAGGCGCTTCACTGATGACCGGGAATGAGCCAGGCGGGTGGGAATCCTCAGCAAAACAGGCAATTTGATCTGTTCCGACAGGTCAAAGCCATGGTAAGCCATTTCATAAGCCTCCTGCTGATTGGAAGGTTCAAAGACAGGAACCATGGCAAAATTACCGTAAAACCTTGAGTCTTGCTCATTCTGGGATGAATGCATAGAAGGATCATCAGCCACAACAACAATCAGTCCTCCATTTACGCCGGTAATGGATGAATTCATAAAGGGATCGGCAGCCACATTCAAACCCACATGCTTCATACATACCATGGCCTTTTTTCCGGCATATGACATGCCGAGAGCAGCTTCCATGGCTGTTTTTTCATTGGCTGACCATTCACGATGAATGCCCTTCTCCTCTGCATATTTTGAATCACGCACATATTCGGTTATTTCTGTGGAAGGGGTGCCCGGATAAGCGTAGATCCCTGACAAGCCGCCATCAAGGGCACCCTGGGCAATCGCTTCATCTCCTAATAACAGTAAATTATTCATGGTCTAGTTTTTTGAAATCGTTTAACAGATAAATTTCAAATCAAAAAGCAAGAAATAACATTGTCATACAACATATAAGCCAAAATTAGGTGTAAACGGTAAGCACCAGCCTTCTTCTGTGTTTCCGGTTCCTGAACTCGCACAGATAGATTCCCTGCCAGGTACCCACATTCAAATGGCCTTCTGATATGGGAATGGTGAGTGACTGCCCGAACAGTGACGATTTAATGTGGGCAGGCATGTCATCGGATCCTTCCAGCGTATGGGTATAATGAGAAGTATTCTCGGTAACTATCTCGCGCATGGCAGAATCGAGATCATGCCGCACCGATGGATCGGCATTTTCATTCAAGGTCAGGGCTGCCGATGTATGTTTAATAAAAATATTAAGAAGTCCTGTTTCCGGCATTTCCGGAATATTCTCACGGATGATGGAGGTAATTATATGAAACCCCCTTCCGAAGGAAGGCAAGGTTATCTCTTTTTGATAAATCATAATTAATCCGGTTTTGGGATAGGTGTTGCTGCAAAATTAGTAAAAAGTTCTTACTTCTCCCTTAAGATAATCCAGTGCTGCCTTGCTGGGGGACTTTTCCTGCTCCATAACCCTTTCAAGCAATGAATGGCTCAGTTTTATTGCGGGTTCATCTGGTTTTAGACCCTGAGCTGTTGTATTGATCAATTTAACAATGTTCTCTCTGGCACTTTTTATCACTTCCCATGCCTGTGGGGTAACATAAATCTGCTGGGATACATTGTGATCAAACTCCGCCCTTATGGTTTGAAGCATTTGATTCTGAAGCTGCTTAACGGTCAGGTTATCCTTACTGATTCTCATTACCAGATTATCAGGGGAAATTCTTTCCAGAAAAAGGGCTAACCTTTCATAAGCCTGTAAACGTACCGGTGTGACAATCTGTTTGTTTTTCATTATAAGCTCATGATCCCTTTTACGCTGATCGTTCTTTATCAGCAAACGGATGGAAAAATAAGCCGTGAAAAATACAATGAGTGCCGGTAACATATACTTCAGTATCTCAAATATAACTTCCATATCCAAATCAGATTTTTATGTAAAAATAATTGAAAACATCAAAATTGCAATTCTAATAAATAATTTGTTCTATTTTTGACCATATTCAATGATGTCAAATTTTATATAAAATCCAGGCAGAATGAGTAGTATTTCAAAACGAATCCAGGCGCTTTCTGAATCTCAGACGATAGCCATGTCGCAAAGGAGTGCAGAACTGAAATCACAGGGTAAGGACATCATCAACCTGAGTGTTGGCCAGCCCGATTTCCATACACCGGATCACATCAAAGAAGCTGCCATTCAGGCCATAAATGATAATTATACCTCTTATCCTCCTGTTCCGGGCTACAAGGACCTAAGGCAAGCCGTGGCCGAAAAACTGCAAAAAGAAAATCATCTGGATTATTCATGGCAGCAGGTCATCATTTCGGCGGGTGCCAAACATTCCCTGGCTAATGCCATATTGGCTACTGTTGACAAAGATGAGGAGGTGATCGTCCCCGCACCCTACTGGGTGAGTTATGTAGAACAGGTAAAACTGGCAGAGGCAAAGCGTGTAGTGGTTCAAACCAGTATTGAAAACGATTTCAAGATCACTCCCGAACAGTTAAGAAATGCCATAACCGATAAAACAAAGGCGCTCATTCTCTGTTCCCCTTCCAATCCTACGGGTACCATCTATACAAAAGAAGAACTTGCAGCAATTGCTTCTGTAATTAAGGAAAGCAATCAAGAAATATTCGTACTTTCTGACGAAATTTACGAATACATCAATTTTCTGGGAGAACATCAGAGCATTGCCCAGTTCGAAGAAATCAAAGACCAGGTGATCATAATAAACGGGGTTTCCAAAGGTTTTGCCATGACTGGCTGGCGAATCGGATATATTGCAGCCCCTCTGGAAGTGGCCAGGGCAGTTGCCAAATTGCAGGGTCAGGTGACCTCAGCCGCTGCCTCCATATCGCAAAGAGCCGCTTTAAAGGCCATTACTTCGGGTAAAGAATTCACAAAAGAAATGGTCAAAGCCTTCATTAGAAGAAGGGACCTGGTAATGGATGGGCTGGACCAGATTAAGGGTATAAAAAAATACACACCTCACGGGGCTTTTTACCTTTTTCCCGATGTGTCATACTATTTTGGGAAATCATCCGGCCAGAGGCAGATCAACAATGCCAGTGATCTTTGTTTTTACCTGCTGGAAGAGGCCAATGTGGCTGTCGTACCAGGTAACGCATTCGGATCTCCTGATAATATCCGGATATCCTATGCAGCATCGGATGAAGAGCTCAAAGAAGCCCTTCGAAGAATGAAACATTACCTTGATAAACTGGATTAATGGGCAGCTTACCCGAGATGTTTCTGAATGGTGCTGATTACTTTCTGGAGGTTCAAAGGCTTGGTTATATAATCTTTAGCTCCCATATCGCTTGCCTTTCTCTGACTTTCCTTGTCATCCCTGGCCGTAACCATGACCACAGGAATATCAGCAAGTTTTCCTTTTTCAGAAAGCTGCTTCATGAATTCAAATCCATCAATCCCGGGCATCATGATATCGAGAAGAATAAGGCTGACATTTGAGTGTTTATCCACATGTTCCAGTCCTTTTTTGGGATCTTCAGTGATGACCACAGAATAACCCTCATCTTCCAGTAATCGCTGAAGCAAAAACAGATTCGTTCCCGAATCGTCTACGATCAATATATTCCCTGGTTTTGACATAAATTATTGTTCACTCCGTTGTATAATAATTTTACTAAATTAACCAATTTTCGTAAATCAAACAAAAAGATGTTTAATTAAACGACGGATATTCTTCCATTTTTTTCAGGGAGATTGTTCAATTCTGAAAAGAACAATTAATTTTGCCAGCCTGAAGAATAATTTGAGTATGGTAAAAGGAAGGGAAAAGTTTTTACAAAAGCGCTATATAGCAGGTATCGGATTCATCATCCTGATAGTGGGTATTGTTATTGCGTACAACATATATGATAAAATATACGGCTCCAATATAGAACTGAAAGACAAAAAACAAGGCTACCTGCACATTCCCACAGGTGCGACGAAAGAAGATGTTTTGCGAATCCTCGATGCCGGTGACAAGATTCAAAACATGGATGATTTTAAATGGCTGGCTGAAAAGAAGAATTATTACCGTCATATCAATCCCGGAAGATACCTGATAAAAGACGGAATGAGCAACAATGCACTGATCAACAAGCTCAGGTCAGGAGATCAGGATCCCGTTGATCTGATATTTAACAACATACGAAAAAAATCCGAACTGGCAGGAGTCGTTTCAAAACAGATCGAAGCCGATTCTGTTGCCATCCTTCATTTGGTCAACGACAAGGATTTTCTTCAGCAATATGATTTTAATCCCCAGACTGCACCGGCTATGTTTATTCCCAATACCTATGAATTTTATTGGAATACTTCTGCAAGGGCATTTATTGAAAAGATGCACAGAGAATACCAACGTTTCTGGGATGAAGACAGAAAAAGCAAGGCGGAGAAAATCGGACTTACCCCGGTTGAAGTAACAACGCTGGCATCCATTGTGGAAGAAGAAACTACAAAGGAAGAGGAAATGCCAAAGATTGCAGGGGTTTATATGAACAGGCTGGAAATAGGCATGCGGTTACAGGCTGATCCAACCATCAAGTTTGCTATCGGCGATTTCTCAGTGAACAGAGTTCTCGACAAATACCTGGAAATTAATTCTCCTTACAATACTTACAAGTATGCAGGACTTCCCCCGGGACCCATTTCTTTTCCCCCTATTGCTGCCATCGAAGCGGTTCTGAATTATGAAAATCACGATTATCTCTATTTCGCTGCCAAACCGGATTTTTCAGGATATCACAATTTTTCCAGAACCCACCGGCAGCATATCATCAATGCACGGAAATATCAAAAAGCACTGAACGAGAAAAAAATTATGGAGTAATTCAGTAGAGATTGTAGGATACTTATTGCTCCTGTTCCACTTTCAACTTAACCTTATCCAGCATAAGGTTGACTTCCAGGGACTCAACACCCCGTTCCTCAAGGTACCGGCGGTCTTCCAGGAAAGCATCAGCAAATGTGCTGAAGCTGCTGTCCTCATGTATTGCAGCGTTTTTATATGATTCCTGGGCCTTTTCAATTTCACCCATGCACCAGTATACATGGCCCAGGGTAATATAGTCAAAATATTTGCTCTCCTGTTCAAGGAGCTTATGAAGATAATTCTCAGCAGTCTCATACTTGCCCAGAATAAATGAGCACCAGGCGATGGGCCTTCGTATCTTGGCATTCTCTGGTGCCAGGTATTCCACTTTAAAGTAATATTTCAAAGCTTCTTCATATCTCTTAAGCTGGAAAAGGCTATGTCCGATGAATGCTTGTATATAAAGATTTTCAGGCTCATAGTTTTCTGCTTCCTGGTAATATTCCAACGCCTTTTCAGGATTATCCAGGTATCGATAGCACAAGGCAATCTTTTTGGTAACCCACGCCTTGTTGGTGTCATATAGCTCAGCCTTTAAATAATAATCCAGGGCCTGGCGATAATCTCCCATACGCTGGTAACTATAGGCTATTTTCTCAATCACCTCGGCATCACTCTGCTCATTCTCTTCCAAGTTTTTAAAAACTTCCACTGCCTGATCATATTGTCCCCTTTCAAAGTAGAACTCAGCAATATTCCTGCGGATCTTCTTATTTTCAACAATATGATTATAAAAACGGGTGTTGTAGATATCCATCTTATATTCGAATATATCTTCTATCTCCTTTCTTAGCGGATGCAGCTTGAAAAACCTGTAGATGTCCTGTAAGTATTGTGTATAAATGCTCTTGGTGCGTGCAAAATCATTCAGCAGCTCCTCATCCTGGCCGATTTCGTCCATCTGCTTCATCTCTTCGTTAAATAGCTGCATCATGGTATTCTTCTGTTCATAAGGAATGTACTGGAGATTCAGGCAGAATGAGTATTTATCTGAATTACACATGAAATGGGAAGATTCCAGCTTCTCGACCAGTGGGAACATATCCTGGTTTTCATCTCCCGAAATAGATGACTTAATGTCCGGATTTTCTTTATAGAACGGTATAAACCAGTTGCTGATACGCTGAAAGAACGAAAAATGCTTCAGCCGTCCGAATGCACTCATAAATACATCGGAACCCTCCATCTGCATTTTGGAAAACTCCTGTATCTTATCTAAAAGATCCGGGGAATCTTC
Source organism: uncultured Bacteroidales bacterium (assembly GCA_964399175.1). Taxonomy (GTDB): domain Bacteria; phylum Bacteroidota; class Bacteroidia; order Bacteroidales; family UBA12077; genus JAGXLC01. The sequence continues at coordinate 11,427 of CAYNPZ010000072.1, forward strand.
AAAAACCTTCTCCCAATCGGGATTTTTATCTTCAAAAAACTTTTCCGATACGATGTTCTCCAAATCCAGCTTCTTCTCGATTTTGGGGCGCATCTTTAAAATTTCCGGCAAGATCTCCTGTTCCCATTTTTTGGTAATCTCTTCTGTTTCTTTGGATTTTAAGGTTTGAATGATGATGGCTTCAATATTCCTCTCCAGCTCTTCATTGCCCATGTAGCCATCCAGTTTGCTCATTAGATTTGGATAAAGGTCGATGCGCTCGTCATATTTATAAAAGGCGAACATCAAACCAACCAGGGCCCTGTGCCAGACTTGCTCCTCTCCCTTTTCGTAAAATCTGAATAACAATTCAACTTTGCTGCTGTCAAAACAGCGGAGAACGCTTAAAGTTAAAGCACTAACAAACAATGATTTTTCATACCAGGGCAGCTTATCAGCGTTATTTATAGACTCCAGCAGTTGGTTTTCCTTTTCTCCGTATTTATCTGTCAACCATATAATCCTGAATAATTTGCTATGAAGCTCGGCTCGTTCATCTTCGGCTGTTTGCCGCTCTTCCGATTGAATGTTGGTATCTTTGAGGAGGTTATCCAAATCCTGATCAACAGTAAGCTGTTCTAGTAAGTTCTGATAATCGACATTTTCCGAAGCAATCTCCTGCTCCAGTTTTCTTTTGGTTTTATAGACAGAAGAGCTGCCTGAGCGGACCAACAGCTGCTCCCTGAGCTGATCACCCAGTTCAAGCATAGATTTCAAAAGATGTTGGTAGATTTCATCTCTTCTTGGATCATCAACATTATTGAAAGCATGGCCCAGTATATTGGTATAAGTTTCTTTATGCTTATCCAGCTGAATATTGAAATAATCCGTATCGGCTTCTCCGGCCATATTGTAGAAAACATCCAGTGCAGATCCCACCTCTCTTCTGGCAATAAACCGGGTAGCCTTTTTATGATTGTTTATGATTTCGTTGAAGGTCATAATTGATAATGACACAATTTAAGTTTCTCCTGTTTTATGTGACAAAAAATATACCATTTGGAGTTACTTTAACAAATAAAGCGAAAAGCCAGGGTTTTCAATAGCGTCAGAATAATTCGGGCTATATCCTTTGAGCCTGAAATAAAAACAATAATTTTGCTGGTTGAAAGCCGCATCCAGGAACCTACACAACAAGAAAATGAGTAACCTGTGGGTTCCATGGAAACAAAAGCAGAATTTCTGAATTTGGCACATGAATCAATTTGAAATTCAAACTTTTAATAAACTGTTACACTAATGAATTGTTCCTATTCATAAAAGATACAGAACAGATGGATGAGGACAAAAAAGATCAGGCAAGGTACATACTGGAAAAACTAAAAAGCAGGCTAATTAACATCTTATGGCAGGACAGCCAATTCAGATATAACAATGATCACCTGCTTATTCCATGGCTGCAGGAAGAGGCGGAATATGCCATAAAATCACTGAACCTACCTGAAAATGAGGAAAAATATTATCTGATCAAAATTGAACAGATCATGGGCGAATACATGGAAGAATAAAACAAGGATGCCATTTTGACATATACCAATCCACTAATGGGTTGGTAAACAATTCGTATTCAAAAATACCTGGCTTCATAAACAAAAAATGAAACTCCACCCAAATAACCTTCCAAATAACCTTTTGTTTCGGATATCTAAGACCATCACCAATTGTTCGGCTTGTTAAAACAGAGAACCACAAACCTGCCATAGTAGCAATTAAAAGCCGGATCAGAACTGTTCTTCTCCGGGAAAAAAGGATTTATGAAAATTCACAAGGTATAATTTCTCCGTAGCCCGGGTAAAAGCTGTATAAAGCCACCGGAAAAACTCTTTATTGATCATTTCATCAGTTATATATCCATGATCTACAAAAACGACTTTCCATTGGCCTCCCTGGGCTTTATGACAGGTAACCGCATAGGCAAATTTCACCTGTAAAGCATTGAAATAGGGATTTTCCCTTACTTTTCGATATCTCGCTTTTTTGGTCTTCACATCCTGATAATCTTCCAGCACATTGTAAAACAGATTTCTGTTTTCTTCCTTTGAAAGTGAAGCCTGATTGGTGTAGAGGGTATCGAACAGCACCTTGGCATCAATTTCAAGATCTTCATAATCTACAAAACGGAGCGTCAAATCGGCAAACCGATAGCCGTACAATTCCTGATGTCCTTTTATATCGACCACTTCAACAATATCCCCGTTGGCAATAAAATCCAATTCTTCCTCTTCGTCAATCCAGAAATAATTGTTCTTGACAACCATTAAGAAATCGCCCACTGTCAGCTCTTCCTCCCTCCATAATATCTGGTTTCTGATCCCCTGGTTAAAGTTATTCGCTCTTTTGTTGGAACGGGTGACAATTACTGTTTCTTCAATGCCGTATTGATCATATGAATCAGAGATTAACTCAACCATTTCAGAACCTACTGTCCGTTCAATATCAGAAAATTCGCTCACCCTCAACTGAGGAAAATCAGAGTTTTCCTCTTCAATCATCTTTCTTATGATCGTTGCATTGTATAATATTCCGGATTCTCTGCTTTGTCTCAATATATCGGATAAAAAAGTCCGCTTTACATCCTTACCGTAACCTTCAAGCTGTTTCGGATCAAGAGCAGGGCTCAGATCCATTTTAACGGGAGGAAGCTGGGCTGAATCTCCAATGAGTATCAATTTACACCCTTGTCCCTGGTATACGTACTCGATCAAATCATCCAACAGCCGTCCGCTGCCAAAAACCGAAAGTTCAAATGACTGGTTGGAGATCATGGAAGCTTCATCTACAATAAAATAAGTATTTTTATGGAGGTTCCTGTCAAGTGCAAAATCCCCGAATGCATCTTTCCCTGATTTCTGGCGGTAGATCTTTTTATGAATGGTATACGCCGGCTTTAAGGCATACGAACTGAGCACTTTTGCAGCTCTTCCGGTTGGCGCCATTAATATGCTGTTTATTTTAAATGAATACAGAGTATTCACCAACGTTTTAAGGGTCGTGGTTTTTCCGGTGCCCGCATATCCAGTAATCAGAAAAATTTCATTTGCACCCCAGTTGATTATGAAATCAGCAAGGGAATCAAACAAGGCCTTCTGACTCTCCGTAGGGCTATATTGCAGGTTGTTAATCAGTTTGTCAACGATATGTTTTTTTAGCATCTTGGCAATTATTTACCCAAACAAATTTTAATTTTATCTACTTTTTTTATCTTTGCAAACAAGCAAAATTAAAAATAAAGCCAGCAAAAAAATGAAAACAGTAGGACAAATCATCTTAGCCCTCGTGATCATCGGTTTGGGATACGGGCTGTATAAAAGTATTCAAACACCAATTGAATTCAGGCGAGTAAAACAGCGGAGGTACAATGCAACCATTGAAAAATTAAAGCAAATTCGTACTGCACAGCTAGCTTATAAAGATGAATACGGTACTTTTACCGGTAGTTTCGATACCCTTATTGATTTTGTAAAAAACGATTCTTTGAGGGTTGTAAAAGCCATTGGCCGTATCCCTGATAAATTGCTTGAACAGGGAATGACGGAACAGGAAGCGCTGAGAAGAGGCATCATTGAGAGGGACACCATAAGGGTTTCAGTAAAGGACTCCTTGTTTAGGTCCAATTTTAATGCCGATCTGCTTTGGAAGATCCCCTATACAAACGATTCATTCGAGCTTGGCGCGAAAACTGTGGAATCTGGTAATGTAGATGTGGAAGTGTTTGAGGCAAAAGTACACAACGACGTGTTGTTACACGATCAGAATGAACAATTGGTGATCAACCTCAACGAAAGAATGTCGAAAAAACAAAACAAATTTCCCGGAGTGAAAGTGGGCGATTTGGAGGAGCCCAACAACAACGCGGGGAACTGGGAGTAAGGAATTCTTTTTATGAAAGATTTCTCTTTTGTTGATGAAACGTTAGATCTCAACAGAGCTCATTCATACAGATTATCCATTCAATTCAGTTTGAATGGATTTTCTTTTTCTATATTGGATCTGGTCAGGGGTAAATTCGTAGCTCTAAAGCATACCAGCCTGGAAGAGGTTGAATCATATGAGCAAAAAGGAGATAAAATACAGGAAATTTTTAATTCAGATCCCTGCTTACAGGTAAGCTATAAAAAAGTTACCAACCTTGTGGTAACTCCAAGATCGGTGCTCATTCCCTCCCCTTATTTTAAACAAAAGGATCTGATTCAATACTTTACTTTTAATTACGATCTGCGCGAACTGGAAGAAATCCACTTTAACTTCATTCCGGGAATCGGCGCTTACAATATATTCTCCCTGCCGAATCCCATCAGCAACGTAATAATGGAGAAATATAGCAGATCCCAGTTTTACCATCAGGGTTTGCCAATTATAGACTATCATATCAACAGTTCTCATGCCCACCATTCATATGCTGTTTTATCCATATATGAAGATTTTTTTGATATAGCATTATTCAAGGGGTCGAGGTTGCATTTATATAACAGCTTCCAATGGTCATCTCCCGAAGATGTGCTTTATTATCTGTTGTATGTATATAAGCAACAGAATCTGAATGTTGCAGAAACTGAACTTTATATTACCGGTGATCTGGGTAATAAAAAAGAAATAAAGAAAATGATCGATCAGTATCTTAAAAAAGTACGGCTTCAGAAGCCACCTTCTGAATTTACCTACAGCTATACATTTAGGAAAGACCAATCCAATCATTTCACCAATTTATTCAGATTGAACCTTTGCGTATAATCAGCGGAAAATATGGCGGGAGGTTTTTCAGACCATCCAAAAAACTCAAGGTAAGGCCAACCACAGACTTTGCCAAAGAGAACCTGTTTAATATACTGGAAAATAGGTTTGACTTTGAAAACCTTACTGCACTAGACCTATTCTCGGGAACAGGAAACATAAGTTTTGAGCTGGTATCACGGGGTTGTATACAGGTGACCGCTGTAGAAAAGGATCCCCTAAACATCCGGTTCATCAATCAAATCAAAATCAAACTGGGAATAGAAAATCTGACGGTCTTAAAGAAGGATGCATTTAAATTCATATCCACCATCCATGAGCAATATGATATTATATTTGCCGATCCCCCTTACCAACTGCAGGGCATAGAAAAACTACCCGGAATGATTGCTGAATATAACCTGTTGAGAGATGGAGGTTATTTTATACTGGAACATTCAAAAGAAATAGCGATACCTCAAAATCAAAATCTGATAGAACACCGAAAATATGGCCATGTAAATTTCAGCTTTTTCAATAGCGACAAAATTATTTGAGAATAATTTGGGCTAAATCACAATCCATCCAATAAACTGACTATTTGTCAGTCATTGTTTGGTGGCACATCATTTGTCACTTTTCTGCCAAGATAAAACAATGTAAAACCTTTAAATTTCAGGGAATTATGGAAAGTGGAAAAATAGGCGTAACTACAGAAAACATTTTTCCGATTATAAAGAAATTTCTTTATTCAGACAATGAAATATTTCTGAGGGAACTCATATCCAATGCGGTGGATGCCACCCAAAAAATGAAAAAAATAGCCTCGGTGGGAGATTATGAAAAAGAGTTGGGTGATCTCACCGTACGTGTACAAGTGGATAAGGAAAACAAAACCATCACCATTTCCGACCGCGGTATTGGAATGACAGAAGATGAAATCAAGAAGTACATCAATGACGTAGCCTTTTCCAGTGCAGAAGAATTCGTTAATAAATACCAGGACCCGGCTGCCATTATAGGTAAATTCGGTTTGGGATTCTATTCAGCATTCATGGTAGCAGACAAAGTGGAAATTTACACCCAATCCTACCAGGAAGGCGCAAAGGCCATTCACTGGGCTTGCGACGGAAGCCCCGAGTATCAGATGGAAGAGACCGAAAAGGAGGACAGAGGCACTGATATAGTGGTACACCTTGATAAAGATGCTGAGGAATACACGGATGAAAACAGGGTGAATGAAGTATTGAATAAATACTGCAAGTTCCTTCCTGTACCCATTGCTTTTGGCAAAAAGAAAGATTATGACGAGAACGGGAAAGAGATAGAAACCGATGAGGACAACATCATTAATGACACCAACCCCCTTTGGAAAGAAAAACCCACTGAATTAAAGGATGAAGATTACAAGGAATTTTACAGGAAGCTGTATCCAATGGCTGAAGATCCCTTGTTCTATATTCACCTGAATGTTGACTATCCCTTCAGCCTGGAAGGAATCCTTTATTTCCCGAAGATCAGAAACAATATAGAAGTGCAGAAAAACAAGATTCAGCTCTATGCCAATCAGGTATTTGTTACCGATTCGGTAGAGAACATTGTTCCCGAATTCCTGACACTTCTGCATGGAGTAATCGACAGCCCGGATATACCTCTGAATGTATCCAGAACTTACCTGCAGGGCGATCCGAATGTAAAGAAAATTTCAAACCACATTACCAAAAAGGTTGCCGACCGGCTTGAAGAGATTTTTAAAAACGACCGGCAGGATTTTGAAAATAAATGGGATGATCTGAAGCTGTTTATCGAATACGGTATACTCACAAATGACAAATTCTACGAAAGAGCACAAAACTTTGCCCTTTTCAAGAATACTGACGGAAAGTATTTCAGCTTCGACGAGTATAAAGAACATATAAAGGATAATCAGACGGATAAGAACAATACCCTGGTATATCTTTATTCTACCGATGTGGAAAAACAGTATTCCTTTATTGAAAATGCCAAAGAGAAGGGCTACGATGTACTGGCAATGGAGGGTCAGCTCGATACCCACTTCATCAATTTCCTGGAACAGAAGTTCGAAAACAGCCATTTTGCCAGGGTAGACGCCGATGTGATCGATAAGCTCATCCAGAAAGAAGACAAGAAAGAAACCGAGCTTTCAGAGGAAGAGCAGAATGTACTAGCCTCCATTTTCAAGAGTCAGCTCCCTGACATTGGTACTTTCACGGTTACCTTTGAACCCATGGGTGAAAAAGAAGAACCGCTGACCATAACCCAATCGGAGTTTATGCGTCGCATGAAGGACATGGCAGAACTGGGCGGCGGACCCATGCAATTCTACGGTCAAATGCCCGACAGTTACAACCTGGTAGTGAATACCAATCACAGGCTGGTCGAAAAAATCCGGCAGGAAAAAGATGAAAAGCTGGGGGATGAACTAAGGAAGATCAACAATGAGATCAAACCCCTGCAGGATGAAAAGGATCGGATCAACAAGGCAAATGAAGGGAAAAATGAGGAAGATATGCCCCAGGCTGACAAGGATAACCTGCAGGATCTTGATAAACAGATCAGCGAATACCAGAACCAGAAAGAAAGCAAACTGAAAGAATTTGCCAAAGAGAATAAGCTGGTAAAACAACTGATTGACCTTGCTCTGCTGGCAAATAATATGCTGAAAGGAGAATCGCTTGACAG
>CAYNPZ010000073.1:0-18463 GCA_964399175.1 uncultured Bacteroidales bacterium
TAATATAGGGCTGCTGCAGCAGGAATTGTTCTCGGCGTTAAGAATGGGGTGCTGTTACAGCAGGAGGCCTTTCTTATCGTCAACAATGAAGGGCTGCGGCTGTAAATTCCCATTCGAAAGGGCTTTTAATACATTGGGCATAAGAGGAAATGGAATAGATTGTTGAAATCTACAGATTTTTTAGTATTTTGTCTGCGGATTAAATGATTATCCGGTTACATCATTTGCTCTATAAATACTTACTATAGTTGCCTTTTTGTGTTGACATCATCTTTTAAGCATCCATGATATGGTAAAATATAAATACGAACACATCGATATGCTATTGGCAGCCAGTGTAGTTTTGCAATATTTCAAAAAATATGTGGATGAACTTTCCTATATCCGCACTTACTGGACCCCTGAGTTTGCTGATTCCCTTGCATTGCGTATCGGGAAAGCCATGAAAAATTATCTGGGAGTGGAATATCCAGTCGATTTGCAAAAGGCTATCGCAAAAATAGTTGAGATCAGTCCGACTACACGGAGAGATCTGGCATTCATCATGAGAGAGATTAAGGAAAAATTCAGCAAGGAAGAATCGGATGCAATTCTTAACCATCTCGGATACGACCGGTATTTTGAAGAGGCCATAGAGCATGACCAGGAAAGCCTGATCAATTTGTTGTTCACCTTTAATTCGGGCATGACCAGCGGGCTCAGGCGATTTATAAGCGGTCAGGGTATAAATCCACCGCTTATTGACAGGGTCATCGAACATGCCGGAATTTTTCGGTTTACAAATCAAAAGCATAAGCAGCTCAAAAAAGAATGGCATCAGCCACCGGAGGAAGCCCACGGAGAATTTCAGGAGATTTATAAAGAAGTGATGTTGATCTGCAAAATAGGGGCGATCTTTTACCGGGAAGAACCGGATAAAAGGGACCTCTTCATATTTGCCAAGGTAGTGCACACCATCAATGCCGGTTATACCTCTGAGGAAGGGAAATCCACCACATAGAGCGGAACATGAAATTTTAATCAGAAAGCGGAATCAGATCGATTCGTCTGATGAAAACCTCGGCACTCTCCGACTGGACCTGGATTTTTCCTTTCTGCGGCTTCACTTTTGTTGCCTTATTGACTACCTGCCCGTTCAGAAGAATAGTCAGCCGCTCGCCGTTAGCAATGCATTCCAGGGTATTCCATCCGCCGATGGGCTTTTCCACATCCTGTTCGCCTCTGAATCCAAGGGTATCTTTCCAGTTGGGATCACGATATCTCCAGTTGATGCGGCCAGAGTTGATGGTTACCTTACGTCCGCCGGGCTGATAAACATATGAGTTGCCCTGTTGTTCCCGGGCTACCGTAGTGGTAACGCTGAACCTTTCGCTGCCGTCGCCCACAACGATAATGTCACCGGTGCCTCCTTCAATCATCTGGCATTCGATGGAGTGGATCCATCTTCCCCCGGCACCTCCGTCTTCCCCCTGTGAATGCAAAAGCAAACCGCAGTCGCGTGCCTTGTCCTCACGTGGTGGATAGGTTTGATCGCCCCATTTGTATTCCAAAACAATGTGATAATCCGCATATTCATTATTTGTTGTGATGCAGCCCCATTCTTCTCCGGAAATACGGATCATTCCATTTTTCACCGTAAAAACATCCATTGGATCGTTATTACGTCCGCGGTTTTCCAGAAAAGTGTACCAGCCGCTTAAATCGGTACTGTTGAATAAATGGATCACATCATTGGATTCGGGAGGATCCGATAATACGGAACGGGAATCCTGTGCATTGCTGGCGTTGAGGGAAATAATCAGGATAAAAAGAACATAAAGACTGTCATATAGGAACTTATTCATAGCTGGAAATTTTGACTAAGATTTAAAAAACACAAATATAGAGAAATTCCCGGGCCTTAATCGGGAATTCAAAACAAAAATTTAAACAATAATAAAGATGTTAAACTTTCAAGCTTCAGAAGCCTGTTTTCTCCCCCTTATCTTCCCGTACCCTTAAAATGAATATAGAAAAAGATCCGAGCAAAACTTTAAAGTTCATAATACGCAACCCAAAAAATGGTGTATATTCGCAGCAATACTAAAAATAAAGCATCCATGAAAGCCATACGAGACAATTTTTATGAAGCACGCGATATTCTGGAACAGTTCATCTCCAATGAAGAAAATTTCCGTTCCATCGAACAGGCCGGCAATCTGCTTGTGGAAGCGCTCCAAAATGGCAACAAAATCATATCCTGCGGCAACGGCGGTTCTATGAGCGATGCCATGCACTTTGCCGAGGAACTAACCGGACGTTTCAGGGACGATCGCAAACCTTTTCCGGCTATGGCCGTTTCCGATCCTACCCATATTTCTTGTACCTCCAACGATTATGGCTATGACCACATTTTTTCCCGATATGTAGAAGCTTTTGGAAATAATGGTGATGTGCTGCTGGCAATCAGCACAAGCGGCAACTCGGGCAACATCGTAAAAGCAGTAAATGTTGCCAGGGAAAAGAACATGGAGGTCATAACCCTTACCGGAAAGGATGGGGGCAAGCTTAGCCGGATGGCCGATGTAGAAATACGTGCCCCCAAATCGCCCTATTCCGACAGAGCTCAGGAAATTCATATCAAGATCATTCATTCGTTGATACATTTTATAGAATTGAAATTGGGGGATGTGAAATAATTTTCTTATCTTCCATCCTCAAAACGTTTGTATCATGCTGGTCAAGACATATGGTAGCGCAGTCCAGGGAATTGATGCCACCACGGTAACCATCGAGGTTAACGAATTCAAGGGCATCAATTTTCACCTTGTAGGCTTACCCGACAGTGCTGTGAAGGAAAGTCAACAAAGAATCTTCTCCGCAATAAGAACCAACGGTTTCAAAATTCCCGGTAAAAAAATCGTGATCAATATGGCTCCTGCCGACATCCGCAAGGAAGGCTCAGCCTACGATCTGCCCCTGGCCATGGGTGTGCTTGCAGCTACCGGGTGCATTCAGGCCAACGGGCTGGATGAATATGTAATTATGGGAGAGCTTTCGCTGGACGGCGGGGTACAGCCCATCAAAGGAGTATTGCCCATAGCCATCAAAGCCCGGCAAGAAGGTTTCAAAGGATTCATCCTCCCGGAAAAGAATGCCCGGGAGGCGGCTGTGGTCAGCGATCTGAATGTTTATGGGGTGCAAAACCTGAGTGAGGTGATCCGGTTCTTTACAGGTGAGAAAACGCTTGAAAGAACCATTGTCAATACACGGGATGAATTCTTTGCTAATTTAGCCAATCATGAGATCGACTTTTCCGATGTCAAAGGTCAGGAAAACGTGAAAAGGGCCCTGGAGATCGCGGCGGCGGGAATGCACAATGTACTAATGATAGGTCCGCCCGGTGCCGGCAAAACCATGCTGGCCAAACGGATTCCTACCATCATTCCCCCACTTACGCTTCACGAAGCTCTGGAGACAACCAAAATCCATTCTGTAGCGGGCAACATGGACCCGGAGACCTCTCTGATGACCCTAAGGCCTTTCCGCACGCCTCATCACACAAGTTCTGACGTAGCCCTTGTCGGCGGAGGAAGTTATCCCCAACCCGGTGAGATCTCCCTCGCCCATAACGGGGTGCTTTTCCTGGATGAGCTGCCTGAATTTCCAAGATCTGTACTGGAAGTAATGCGTCAGCCTCTTGAAGACAGGGTAATTACCATCTCAAGGGCAAAATTCACGGTAGAATATCCTGCCAGCTTCATGCTGGTAGCCTCTATGAATCCATGTCCCTGCGGATACTACAACCACCCCGACAAGGAATGTGTATGTACACCCGGTAACATTCAACGTTATATGAACAAAATATCCGGCCCCCTTCTCGATCGGATCGACATTCACATTGAAGTGGTCCCTGTTTCCTATGAAGAACTTTCCGATATGAGACAGGCCGAAACCAGCAACAGGATAAGGGATCGGGTTATCGCTTCACGGGAGCGGCAGTCTCACCGTTTCAAAAACCACGACAACATGTATTCCAATGCACAAATGCACAGCAAAATGATCCGCCAGCATTGCGAGATCGATTCGGCCGGGAAAAACCTGCTGAAAAGGGCCATGGAGAACGTGGGACTATCCGCACGTGCCTATGACAGGATACTGAAAGTGGCCCGCACCGTTGCGGACCTTGAAGACAGTGATTCCATCCAGGCCCATCATCTGGCCGAGGCCATAAATTACAGAAGCCTTGACAGGCAGAATTGGGGGAGTTGAAATAACATCAAATGCGTGATTGAAAAAATAAAATGCATACCTTGCATGAGCCCTATAAAAGAAGGCAGGAAATTGAACCGGGTGTATATAAGTTCATGAAATAAAAATTCATTGATTTGATCAGGTTAAAATAAAATATAAAGATGCAAAGTGATACACCTCTCTATTTTTAAAAGGATTTGCGGAACCGGCATAAAGTATAACAATTATTATTATAACAAATGTATTATTTTAACCGTATAAATAAAGCTAGAAGAAATGTTGAAAAAAATTGAAAACTTATTTATATTAGCAACATAAATTTTGTAAAAAAGGAGATAAATGCCTAGGAAAGTTGAAATTAAATACTCTCAACCAGACAACTATCGTCCATTATATGCAAATGGAGCTTATGGTAATATCACACCCCAAGGTGAGATAGTGGTTAATTTCTATTTTGAAAACAATGAGTATCCTGATAAACAAACTTTTAACGTTACTGAAGATGGTAAGCTAGATGAACCAGAAAAACCAGAAGATCCAGAGATACCAAAAATAATAAGATCTATTAATGCAGGAGTTATTTTAGATTTAAATTCAGCAAAACGCATAAATGAATGGTTGGCGGGAAAAATAAAACAATTAGAAAAGATAAAATCGGAAGGAGAAAGCAATGATTGATAATGATATTACTCCAAGTAACGGAACAATAATTATAAAAGACAGAAGCGAAGATTCAGACGATAGGATTTTTAAGGATTTAGAACTTAAAGCTCCTAGCATATCAGAAGAGAGGGTTTTTGTTCTAGTCTTAGATGAATTAAATGATTCAAATTCTTCAATTAAGAAAAAAGTCACAGATTTTGAAGAGTTAAATGAAGATTATGAATATGATGTGTTTTTCGAGCGAAAAAATATAAAAAAATATAAAGTAAAAGGTAAAATTCGTTCTGTGATTAGGCCTACTCCAAAACCCAAATTATAAATGGCATATAATTGGTATGAGAGGATTAATAATTCTGAAGATTTAAGGCAAGGGGATTTGATCCCCAATTGCCCTATTATAATACCCCCTTCCACAATTGAAGAAAATGATGAAAACCAATTTGATGTTGAATTAATGGATGTGGTTATATTATCACAATCTTGTGATTTAGCCCAAAACAAATTAGAGGTAGTGGTTGTAGCTTGGTATTACACACTTACGGAATTTATAGAAAATCTTCCAGAAGATGAAAAACAATCAAAAAAAGCAAGAAATAAGAAACGAGAAGAATTAAGAAAAGGTCATCTTCCTGCTTTTCATTTGCTCAATAAAGATCCAAATTATTTGAATGATTATCTTGTAGTAGACTTTCATTATGTATTTGGAATTCATATTGATACTTTAAAAAATATCGCAAAAAAATTAAAGGAAAGAAACAGATTAATGCCACCTTATAGAGAACGATTATCTCAGGCATATGCAAAGTACATAATGAGAGTGGGCCTTCCTCAAGATATAAAAATAGAACTTGAATAAAAAAGTAAACTATTCATTAAGAAAAGGTAAGATCCTTTATGACGTACTTATGATCCCATAAAATGACCTACTTATGAAACTGCGGAATCTATACAAATTTATAATTTTAGTTTTCTTTGCCGTAACAATAACTTTACTAAGCGCCAACACTTTCAGAAAAAACCCACATCTATCCAATAAACCGGAAAATGATCCGGATATTCAGCCTATAGCATCCTACCCGGAAAACCCCTTCTACTTTAGCTGGAAAGGGAAGCCGGTATTTCTCCTGGGTGCTGCCAATTTCCATAGCTGGACTCCCATCAGCAGACCGGAAAATGTAAACATCAAACAGCAAATGGATCGGCTGGCCAAAGCCATTGAGAAAATCAACAGCCCAAATGTTCTTGGATTTGTACGATGCCTGCCGTACGACCCTAACAACCATATGCATGATGGAAATGTGCCCGTTGTATTACAGCCCTGGCAAAAAACAGAGGAGGGCCGCTATGATTTGGACCGGATCAATCCTTCATGGAAAAAACGGCTCCATCGGTATCTTACACTGGCCCTGAAACGAGATATTATTGTATCCCTGGAAGTATGGGATGACTGGTCCATTACACGCGGACCGGGAGGACAATACGACCCTGGACCGGAAGGAGCCTGGAACGCCCATCCTTTCAATCCAAAAAATAATATCAATTATGATGAATCGGTTTTACCCACCACTACTTCAGCCTGTGGAGCTCCTTTCTACAGCACCATCCCCTCAGAAAATAATATTAAAACGGTGCTAAGGCTGCAGAAAAGTTATGTGGATGTACTGATGGCCCTCGCAGATGATTATCCCAATGTGATCATCAACATTGCCAATGAAAGCCGGGCCAACCTGAACTGGAGCCGATACTGGGCTGAGTATATTCATAAAAAGCTGCCGGAAACATATATGGTGGGAGATATGCCTTCCACCAACCGTAAAGACGGAGGTGGACAGTGTCAGCACAAGTTCAGTCCCCTTACCCTTTCAATGGACCCGATTTATGATTATGTAGACATATCCCAGGGTGTATCGGGACATGAATTCAATACCATCACCGGACAGGTGATCCAGGGGGCAGAAAGGATTCATTCCTACCGCCAAAGCATGCAATCCGAAGGACAGGAAAAGCCCCTAGTCGTTTCCAAAGATTATACACGTGATGAGCAGGGCGGGAGGATGGTTTTATGGAGCCGTTTTATCGGTGGTGCAGCCTCAGCCCGTTTCCACAGACCATCAGGTGACCACGGTCAGGAGGTCGTCAGCTTTCAACACGAAGCAGTTGAAAGCCTTGGAGAATTCATTGCCACGATACCGTTCTGGAGAATGGCTCCGGCACCGGAAAAAATTCAAGCACTGCCGGAAGATGCCAGGGCAAATGTGCTGGCTCAGGATAATGCTCATATCGTTGTACAGGTGATCAATGGCAGCAAAGAAGAGGAAATTTTACTGGATGTGGAACCCGGACCCTGGAACTATCAATGGATACAACCGGAAAATTACGGGCAACCAACAAAAACCTTTGAACTCAAAAAAGAAGACACCAGCATAAAAATTCCGGGAGATGAAAAGCATCAGATCCTGCATCTATACACCTATAACTAAAAACTAACCTAGCCACTTTAAAGTTTGTATTTTGTCAGTTCAATTTTTCATTTAAATTTGTCACCTCATTAAAATAATAGCACATTTGTTCTTTTCTTTCTTGGCTGTGAATTTATTAATCAAAACCAAATAAACTGCGTGCATATGGACTACATGATTTACGTTATTTCTTTACTGGCGGTAGTGGGATTTATATTTATCGCATGGAAAACTGCATGGGTAAATAAACAATCAGAAGGTACCCAAAAGATGCAAGACATTGCTGGTCGTGTAAGAGACGGAGCAATGGCGTTTTTAAAAGCAGAATACAAATATCTTATTGTCTTTGTGATAGCCGTTGCTATCCTGTTGTTTTTTAAAAGTACTACAGAAGCAGATTCTAATGGCTTTGTAGCGCTTTCATTCGTTCTTGGTGCCTTTTCATCCGGTTTAGCCGGATTTTTAGGTATGCGCATTGCTACCAAAGCCAATGTAAAGACCACCCAGGCAGCAAAAGATTCATTAAACAAAGCACTTGGCATTGCCTTCAGCGGAGGCTCCGTCATGGGTATTGGCGTTGTTTCACTGGGTGTAATAGGCCTAAGCATTCTTTTTATTCTTTATAATTATGTGATTGGCGTCAACTGGGATCTGGCATTAATTCTCAATGTTATATCTTCCTTCTCATTGGGTGCGTCTTCTATAGCCCTTTTTGGAAGGGTAGGTGGTGGAATTTACACCAAAACTGCCGATGTAGGGGCAGACCTGGTTGGTAAAGTTGAAGCCGGTATTCCGGAGGATCATCCCCTCAACCCTGGTACCATTGCCGACAATGTTGGGGATAATGTAGGCGACGTTGCAGGCATGGGTGCCGACTTGTTTGAATCTTATGTAGGAGCCATTATATCGAGCATGATCCTGGGCGCCGCTTTTGTAACCTTAACTCCTTTTCAGCAAGGATTTGAACTGGGAGCGGTTATATTGCCTTTAGCCCTGGCAGGTGTTGGCATACTTACATCTATAGTGGGCACCTTTTTTGTCCGTGCCAAATCGGGCGGCGATCCTCAAAAAGCCTTAAACAAAGGTGAAACGGGTTCCATGCTCATTATGATAGTCGCCTCATTTTTCCTTATTCAGTGGCTCTTACCCAGCTCATGGTCGACCGAAACGTTTTTAGGAGGAACCCAAACCTATTCATCCCTTAATGTATTCTTTGCTAGTTTGGTTGGAATAGCTGTCGGATACCTTATCGGCAGGGTTACCATATACTTTACGGCAACAGGAAGAAAACCGGTCAAAGGCATCATCCATAAATCCATCACAGGTGCTGCTACCAACATTATGGGAGGCCTTGAAGTAGGTCTGTTATCCACTGCCATTCCCCTTTTGGGAATAGCTGCAGGCATCATTATCGCATTCTCTCTGGCAGGACTCTATGGTATTGCCATTGCAGCAGTTGCGCTGCTTGCCAATGTAGGCTATCAATTATCTGTGGATGCTTACGGCCCGATAGCCGATAACGCAGGAGGAATGGCTGAAATGAACGAACTTCCTTCAGAAGTAAGGGACAGGACAGACAAACTGGATGCCGTAGGGAATACCACTGCTGCCATTGGTAAAGGATTTGCCATTGGCTCGGCTACCCTTACTGCCCTGGCATTATTCTCCGCATTTATGCAACAGGCCAACATTACAAATATTGATATAGCTGATCCTACTATTATGGCAGGATTGCTTGTAGGAGCCATGCTCCCGTTCTTGTTCTCATCACTGGCACTGGGAGCTGTTGGAAGAGCTTCCAGATCAATGATTGAAGAAATCCGGCGTCAGTTCAATACCATTCCTCCTTTGACGGAAGCCCTGAAAGTATTGAAGAAATACGGTGGTGAAGTTGAAGATGTAAGTGATGAAGAGCGAAAAGTATTGGAAGATGCTGATGGGTCAGCTGATTATCAAAGATGCGTTGAAATTTCCACCAAATCTTCTCTTAAGGAAATGATGTTACCGGGTACACTGGCGGTTGCGACCCCTGCATTGGTAGGCTATTTGGGAGGACCCGAGATTTTAGGTGGCCTTCTGGCAGGCGTAGTCGCTTCAGGTGTGCTGATGGCTATCTTCCAGGCCAACGCCGGCGGTGCATGGGACAATGCCAAGAAAATGGTTGAGGATGGTTATGAATATCAGGGAGAATATTACGAAAAAGGCAGTGATACGCACAAGGCTGCTGTAGTTGGCGACACTGTAGGCGATCCGCTGAAGGATACCTCAGGTCCTTCCCTGAATATTCTGATCAAGCTGATGTCCATTGTTGCCCTTGTAATCGCTCCGGGCATTGCCCTGCAAGAGGGAGGACAAACAGCTGAAAAGGAACATACTGAAGAAAAAGAAGTGGTAATTGAAGTTAGTGAATCTGAAAAATACAATGCTAACAATGCATTGCATTTAAATAGCTATTTAAAATATAAAGATGTAAAAGATGAGCAGTGTCAAACGGGCATTGACATAAACGAAGAAAAATACGGCAAACCTGAGCTGGGAACCGTATCTATAAACCATAAAAATGCTCTGTGGAAATCCACAAATCCATTCCTGCTCAAGAGAATGAATATTTAACACGGAAGTTTAAGCACACCAAATAAAAAAGCCCGGCTAGCCGGGCTTTTTTATTTGGTGTATTATGGCATATTATTTGCTGGGAATTAAAAATAATTCGTGACAAAATGAAAAAGCTTCATTCCTACATAGTGGTGTTTCTTTTATGGAGTATGGTGACGTTCATTTCCTGTGAGAACAATGATGGAGAAATGTCCGGTGAGGGTGCGACCATTATCCGGGATGATGCACTTAGCGCTGAACTTTATGAAGATGTCTTCAATGGAACGGATCAGATCGTGGAAGATCAGTTCAGCGGACTTAAGGGAGAGCTGGAGGACACCTGTAAAACGGTCACCATGGAAAAGATAGATTCCCTTACCCGCAGAATCACCATCGATTATAGAAAAGGAAATTGCGAAGACTTCCACGGACGGGTGAAAAAAGGGAAAATTATTGTCACGACCTCCGGGCGGTACAGGAAAGAAGGTTTTACCAGAACCGTCCGCTTCGAAAACTATTATGTAAATGAATATAAAATAGAAGGAACCAAAACGATAATCAATGAAGGGAAAAACGGGAACGGAAATGTAGTTTACTCCATCACACTGAAAAACGGGAAAATCAGCACCTCCAACGGCAGGATCATTAACAGGAAATATGATAAAACACGGGAATGGATCAAAGGATACGACACACCCCTGTATCAGTGGGACAATGAGTATCTGGTAAAGGGCACAGCTTCAGGGACCAATCGGAATGGAGTCAATTATACCCGGACCATCAACGAGCCATTGCATACTTCTGCAACCTGCCGTTTCATCTTGTCGGGGACTGCAGAAATAGGAAGGGATGGCAATCCCTCAATCCTTATAGATTATGGTGACGGGGATTGTGATGAAAGAGCTACAGCAACCGTCAACGGTACTACCAATGAAATTCGATTAAAGCGATAGTTTGCGTGTTGTTTATCTTTGGAGATGAAGAGGTTCCGGGACAGCTGTCCCGGAACCTCTTTTTTTTATATCCTCTCCCCTGGAGTGGGGCCAAGTGTATGCCTGAAATATGTCAGCCTTATTCCCGGGTCAGATCCTGGAAAACCTCTTCAAGGCTTTTTTCCTTCTTCTGCATGGAAAGAACAGACAGTCCTGTTTGCACTGCAAAATCGAATATGCGTTGACGAATGTCCGCTTCATCCATACTCTCCAACAACCAGTTTTTTGCATCTATCTTCCGCACCCGGTTGACGCCCTCAATAGTTGACAAGCTATCTTCTTCAACTTCGCGGTTGAATTCCACCTGAACAGTTTGCTTGTTTTCTTGTAGCCTGGAGGAGATGTTCTCTACCTTATCGTCAGCGACGACCTTTCCATTGTTGATCACAATGATCCGGTCGCAGATGGCTTCCACCTCCTGCATGATATGTGTAGACAAAAGCACCGTTTTTTTCTCTCCAAGCCGGGATATCAAATTTCTGATCTCGGCAATCTGGTTCGGATCCAGGCCGGTGGTAGGTTCGTCCAGGATCAGCACACCCGGATCGTGAATGATTGCCTGAGCAAGACCTACACGCTGGCGATAGCCCTTTGACAAGGTGCTGATTTTTTTGGTTTTTTCCTTATCCAACCCGGTAAGATCAATCACCTCATGGATCCGTTCTTCCGTTTGTTTACCCAGATTATAAAGGCCGGCAACATATTCCAGGTACTCTTTGATGAACATTTGGGTATACAAAGGATTGTGTTCAGGAAGATAACCAATGTCGTTTCTGATCTCAAGGGTTTCTTCCAGCGCATTTCTTCCATTGATCCAGGCTTCACCGGAATTCGGCATCATATAGCCTGTCAATATCTTCATGGCGGTAGTTTTACCGGCACCGTTAGGCCCGATGAAACCAACAATTTCTCCGGGTTTGACTTCAAAGCTTACGTTGTCCAGTGCTTTCTGGGTTCCGTAATACTTGACAAGTTCCTTGGCTTTAATAGACATGGCTCAAATTTTAACTTATCCCTATTGAATTAGTAATTAAAATTCCGGTTGCCCGGGTTTATTTTCCATATTCCGAATGGCTTTACAAACCAATGAAAATGGATGTCGAATTTACAAAAATAAAGAACAGATTCACTTAACAAATGGATATAAGTAATGTTAATCCCTACGATTTTGTTAAAATCATTTAATGTGATTAATTTAGCATATTACTTATCTAATAATCTTTTATAACATCTAAACCATTCCAAATAAAAGACGGGATTGCTATGGCACATAAAATACTGGTTACTCATCGTATACCGGCTGAAGGGCTGAAAGAGCTTGAAAAGGACTTTAAAGTCAAGATTCCGGAAGACAAACATTTCAGCCGCGAAGAACTGGCTGAGATGATTCCTGAATATGATGCACTCATTCCCGTTTTCGGATTTGAGATTGGCCGGGATCTCATTGAAAAGGGAAAAAATCTGAAGATCATTGCCAATTTTGGCGCAGGATATAACAACATTGATGTACAGGCTGCCACCGAGCAAAATATTGTAGTCACGAATACTCCGAGAACAGTTATTGAGCCCACGTCAGAAC
Organism: uncultured Bacteroidales bacterium; assembly: GCA_964399175.1. Classification (GTDB taxonomy): domain Bacteria; phylum Bacteroidota; class Bacteroidia; order Bacteroidales; family UBA12077; genus JAGXLC01. The sequence goes on from CAYNPZ010000073.1 coordinate 12,522, forward strand.
TGGCATTTGCTTTGCTTCTGGCCCTGGTTAGAAGAGTCGCTGAATTCGACCGCAAAATCAAGCATAAAAAAGAAATTCAGTGGGAAGTAATGGCCAATCTGGGTCATACGCTCGAAGGCAAAACCTTGGGGATCATCGGCATGGGGAATATCGGAAAATCCATGGCAATGAAGGCAAAAGCCTTCGGCATGAATATCCTTTATTACACCAGAACACCTATGGGTTATACGGATGAAAAAGCCTATTCAACCCGCTATCATAAATTTGAAGAATTGCTGCGAAAATCGGATGTAGTATCCCTGCACACCCTATTAAATGAAGAAACCCATTATCTGTTGGGTGATAATGAATTCATGAAGATGAAAAAGGGTGCTTTCGTGATCAATACTTCACGGGGTGCCGTTATTAATGAAAAAGCTTTGATCCACTATCTCAGGAACGATCACCTGGGTGGTGCCGGGCTTGATGTTTATGAATTCGAACCCCACATCAGCGAGGAGCTGCTGGACATGTCCAATGTAGTGCTTGTACCACACATCGGCACGGCAAACTATGAAACACGGAAAGCCATGGCTGAAGAGGCAGCCAACAACATAATAAAATTTTACAAGGGCGTTCGACCACCCAACCAGGTTAACCTGCTTGATAAATAATCAGGGAATAAGCACCGGCTATAAAATTATTAAGTTTTTATATAAAATCTATTAATTTAAGGTATAGATTCCCCCCGCCTCAACCAGCGGGGCAGGCGGCTCTCTCCCGCCGCGGCGTGATTTCGGCTGGAATGAAACCAGGGGGGAGAACACATAGATAAATCGCTTATAAAAAAGTACCTTCCTATTCTTTTTCTTCAGAGAAGGAAGCTTTAAAATATTCCTTGTTCGTACGGGCGATATGTTCCAGTGAAATAGCCTTGGGACATTCGACTTCACAGGCCTCGGTGCTGGTACAGCTTCCAAATCCCAACTCATCAGCCTTCGCTAACATGTTCAGCGCCCTGCGTTTGGCTTCCGCTCTCCCCTGGGGGAGCAGCGCAAGCTGAGAGATCTTGGCTGAAACGAACAGCACGGCGGAAGAATTTTTACAGGCTGCTACACAAGCGCCGCATCCGATACACACGCCTGCATCAAAAGCTTTTCCCGCATGCTGTTTCTTTACCGGTATGTGGTTTGCCTCAGGCGCGGAACCCACATCCACTGATACGAAACCTCCCGCCTCCATAATTTTGTCAAAAGCGCTCCGGTCAACGATGAGATCCTTTATAACGGGGAAAGGCTTTGCCCTCCAAGGTTCAACAACAATTTTCTGGCCGTCGCGGAATGAACGCATATGAAGCTGACAAGTGGCCACGTCCCTTTCGGGTCCGTGCGGACGGCCATCGATGAACAATCCGCAGGATCCGCAAATGCCTTCCCGGCAATCATGCTCATAGGCCACAGGATCTTCCCCCTGTGTAATAAGCTTGTCATTCAGGGCATCGAGCATCTCCAGAAACGACATTTCAGGATTGATATCATCAAGCTCATAATTTACAAATTTACCCTTGGTCTGACTTTCGGGCTGGCGCCATATCTGAAGCTTTACTTCCATATCAGTAAAATTTTAACAAAAAACACAGATAAATTATTTATAACTCCTTACTTTCACTTCTGTGAATTCATACTGAAGGGGCTCTTTGTGCAGAGCGGGCATCTTGTTGTCGCCCTGGTATTCCCATGCCGCCACATACATGTAATTCTCATCATCCCTCATGGCTTCACCTCCTTCAGTCTGATATTCCTCCCGGAAATGGGCACCGCAGGATTCGTTGCGGTTGAGGGCATCTTCAACAAGAAGCTGACTTAAATCAAAAAAGTCGGCCACCCTCACGGCCTTTTCCAACTCCTGATTTACCTGATTCATACTTCCCGGGATCTGCACATCTCTATAGAATTCGTCTTTCAGTTGTTTGACCTGTTCCCGGGCTTCTTCCAGCCCTTCCCTGTTCCGCTTCATACCGCAATGATCCCACATGATCTTGCCCAGTCTTCTGTGAAAGGACGAAGCGGTTTGTGAACCATTGATGGACATTAATCTTTCAAGTTTTTCCCTGGCGTCACTTTCTGCCTTTGCAAATTCATCACGGGTGGTTTCCGGGGCAGACGTCTTAATCTTATCGGCCAGATAATTCCCAATCGTATTGGGTAATATAAAGTAACCGTCACCGGCACCCTGCATCAGCGAGCTTGCACCAAGCCTGTTGGCCCCGTGGTCGGAAAAATTGGCTTCACCGATGGCATACAACCCGGGGATGGTGGTCATCAGCTCGTAATCCACCCAGAGGCCGCCCATGGTATAATGACCGGCAGGATAGATCTTCATTGGGGTTTCATAGGGGCTGTCCTCTGTTATCTTCTGATACAGATCAAAAAGGTTTCCATACTTATTGCCAATGGCCTTTGCACCCTGTTCCTTAATAGCATGCTTAAAATCGAGGTAAACTGCCTGACCCGTGGGTCCCACGCCAAATCCTGCATCACAGCGTTCTTTAGCAGCCCTGGAAGCCACATCACGTGGAACCAGATTCCCAAATGCCGGATATTTTCTTTCAAGATAGTAATCCCGTTCTTCTTCGGGAATTTCATTGGGATCTCTTGCATCACCCTTTTCTTTAGGCACCCAAATTCGTCCGTCGTTTCTCAGGGATTCAGACATCAGCGTCAGCTTCGACTGGAAATCGCTCAACTGAGGAATACAGGTAGGATGAATCTGTATAAAACTCGGATTACCAAAATAAGCTCCCTTCCGGTAAGCGATCATTGCAGCCGAGCCACTGGAAGTAACTCCAAGTGTAGACAGATAGTATATGGTGCCATAACCCCCTGTAGCCAGCACAACAGCATGTGCAGAATGACGTTCCAGCTCGCCGGTCACCAGGTTCCTGGTTATAATGCCCCGGGCTTCCCCGTCAACCAGAACAAGTTCCAGCATCTGCCGGCGATGGAACATCTTCACCTTTCCTTTGGCAATCATCCGTTTCAAAGCGGAATAGGAACCCAGCAAAACCTGCTGACCGGTCTGACCCTGGGCATAGAAGGTTCTGGATACCTGCACTCCGCCAAAGGACCGGGTGGCAATCTGCCCTCCATATTCCCTTGCGAATGGAACTCCCTGGGCAGTCAACTGATCGATGATACCATTGCTGACCTCGGCTGCCCGGTAAACATTAGCCTCACGGGCACGATAATCGCCCCCCTTAATCATATCATAAAACAGCCGGTAAACACTGTCGCCATCGTTTCGATAATTCTTGGCAGCATTAATCCCGCCCTGTGCGGCAACAGAATGGGCACGGCGTGAACTGTCCTGGTAACAAAATGTTTTAACATTATAGCCCAACTGGGCCAGAGAAGCAGAGGCAGAGGCCCCGGCTATGCCGGTTCCGACAACGATAACATCCAGCTTCTTCTTGTTTGCGGGACTCACCAGCTTCATGGACTCCAGATAATTGGTCCATTTCTCCTTTAAAGGTCCCTGAGGGATTTTTGAGTCTTGTACTGCCATCATGTATATCCTTAATTGTCTTATATTGTGTTATTTTGTAGAAATAAAATTCCAAAAACCAAGCATCAAATAACAAATAATACTCAATTTTTTAAATATCAATGAACAAAAATATTTTGATCCAAGAACTTTATATATTTTGCATTTTGGTCATTGGTGTTTGGAGTTTGATTTTTATTTGTTATTTGATATTTGGTTTTTGGTGCTTCATTAAGAAATTAGCACAAAATGTTTCTCCTTGTTAATTAACAGTAACCAAAAAATATATCGGTATCGAGGAAAACCCAACTCCCATGATCACTGCAAAAACATAAGCAATTCGTTTCAGGCGGATTCTCCATAAATCGTTGTTCCATCCCAGTGACTGAAAAGCTGCCCAGAATCCGTGCGATAAATGCAATGCAAGGAAGATGGCTCCCAGGATATAAATCAGGTCGTACCACCACCAGTTTATAAACAAACTGGAAACCAGCCCATAAAGATCATGCATTTCCGTTCCGTTGACCATCACCGTATCCACATGGCCAAACTTAACTTTCCAGAAAAAGTTAGACAGGTGGATCACAAGGTATATTAAAATAAAAGCCCCAAGAATAAACATGTTCCGTGCTGGCCAAATGGTGCTGCCCCACCGGTTCACCTTTTTATAATGCACGGGCCTTAATCTCTGGTTTTGCAGGGTTATATAAACCGAATAAATGATATGCACAATGAATCCAACAGCCAGTAAGGGTTCAAAGACCATAATCACCGGATTGGTAGTCATAAAATGGGCTGCCTCGTTAAAGGCATCGGAACCCACCATCAAAAGGGAATTAACAGTTAAATGCACGATAAGGAATAAAATGAGAAAAATCCCTGTCACGCTCATGATGAATTTTTTCCCAATTGATGAAGTAAAAAAACTACTCATAAATCTCGATTTTAATTAAATTTTATAAACTTGCGTGAATTGTCAAATTTAGGCATATATACAAATATATTTTCAACTTTAGTCAAAATAAATGTTTCTTAACAGAATTTCATTAATTTAAATTTATTCTAAGTTATGCACAATCCTTTCTCATATAAATTTTTCAGCAAAAACAGGCAGAAATTAAAGGGACATCTGGATAACGACTCCCTTGTGCTCCTTTTTTCGAACCACAGAATGCCCAGGAACGGTGATCAGTACTTCCCTTTCAGGCAAAACTCAGATCTCTTTTATATGTCGGGTATTGAACAGGAAAACACCATCCTGGTCATTGAAAAGGAAAAGGACTACCTGTTCATCGATGAACCGGACAGCCATTCCTCCCTTTGGGAAGGGGAAAAGCTGCAGACGGAGGAAGCAGAGAATATTTCGGGTATTGAAAATATCCGATGGACCCGGGATTTTGACAAGATCATGGAAAAGCTTCTGCGTTCAAAGAAAAAGCTCTATTTCAATACTCATGAGAAATTAAGCACGGGGGGAATGAAATCAAAGGATGAAATCCATCTTGAACGTTTCCGCAAAGAATATCCGTTTCATACCCTTTTGAGAGTGAAACCCATTCTATCTGAGCTCAGATTAAGAAAAGAACCTGAAGAGATTGACGCGATGCAAAGGGCTATTGATGTTACAGGCAAGGCGCTGGAAAATGTTCTTAAAACAATACGGCCCGACATTTCAGAGAAGGAACTGGAAGCAGAAATCACCCGTGAGTTCACGCTCCAGGGTGCCAATGGGCCTGCATTCGAGGCCATCGTTGCCTCCGGCAAAAATGCTACAGTTTTGCATTACACAAAAAACAGCGGTGTGTGCAGGGACAATGAGCTGCTTCTCCTCGATTTCGGGGCTGAATATCTTAACTATGCAGCGGACATCACCCGTACCCTTCCGGTGAATGGTAGGTTTACAACAAGGCAAAAGGAATGCTACCAGGCCGTTCTGGAAATTATGAAAACCGTTCAAAAGGACATTCAACCCGGCATCACGATCAAAGAACTTAACCGGAAAGTGGCTGAACAGCTTAGCGAAAAGCATATCCAACTGGGACTTTATAAAAAAGAGGATCTTAATGACAAGGAAAATCCCGTTTGGAAAAAATATTTTCCACATGGGGTATCGCATTTTATCGGGCTTGACGTACATGATTACGGGAATAAAAACGTTATTCTCGACAAAGGAATGGTCATAAGCTGGGAACCCGGAATTTATATACCGGAAGAAAATATAGGCATCCGGATTGAAGATGATATCTTTGTTGATAATCCATCGGTTAATTTGTCCAACGGAATTCCGAAGGAAATTGAGGATCTGGAGGAGTTGATCCAAGGAGTGAATGAGTGAATGCTCAAATTGATAGTTACAACCTAACCGCGACTTAGGTGAAATTAAATTTTTGAAAAAAATTTTAGTGAACCTTAGTCGCTGT
>CAYNPZ010000074.1:0-18193 GCA_964399175.1 uncultured Bacteroidales bacterium
ACTTCACAAACGGTCTAATATTTTCAATTGCTTTCGCCTTTAATGAATTATCCAAATAAATTTTGCCAAAAAATGCACGAATTTGAATGGTAAGGTACTAATATTTAATGTTTTTAACTTAAACAGGCTGAAGAGTGAGAACAATTGAGGCTTCTAACAGTTGTTTAGAAGTAGAAAAGAAGTATAATTTTAAAATAAAACATCATCATTTATGAATTACGATCTGATAGTTGTAGGTAGCGGACCAGGCGGCTATGTGGCCGCAATCAGGGCCTCCCAGCTGGGGATGAAAGTCGGTGTAGTGGAGAAGGCCGAGCTAGGCGGCGTTTGTCTTAACTGGGGTTGTATACCAACAAAGGCCCTTTTACGAAGTGCTGAAGTATATCACAATTTTAACAAGGCGAAGGAATACGGGGTTAGTGTTGAAGGCCAGGTCAAGCCTGATTTCGAGGCGATGGTCAGCAGAAGCAGGAAAGTGGCAAATGGGATGAGCCAAGGGATTCAATACCTTTTCAAAAAGAACAAGATCGACCATCTGCAGGGAGCTGGAAAGCTTGTTGAGAAGAATACCGTTGAAGTAACAGATCAGGAGGACAATCAGGCGAATTATACTGCGAACCATATTATACTCGCAACGGGTGCCAGATCGAAAGCACTGCCCAATCTTAAGCAGGACGGAGAAAAGATCATCGGATACCGGGAAGCCATGACACTTCCAAAACAGCCTAAATCCATGCTTGTGGTAGGTTCCGGTGCCATCGGAAGCGAATTTGCCGATTTTTACAATGCCATCGGAACGGAAGTGACCCTGGTGGAAGTATTACCAAGGGTAGTACCCATTGAGGATGAAGAGGTGTCCAAACAGCTGGCAAGGTCATTCAAGAAAAAAGGTATTAAGGTGATGACCGAAGCTTCAATTGAATCGGTTGATACCAGTGGTGATCTTTGCAAAGCCACCATCAAAACTAAAAAAGGAGAAGAAACCAAAGAGGCCGAAATTGTACTTTCAGCTGTAGGAATAACGTCAAACCTGGAGAATCTTGGGATTGAAGAAATGGGGATTGAAACAGATAATGGCAAAATAAAGGTTGATGAATTTTACAGGACCAATGTAGAAGGCGTTTATGCTATTGGGGACATTATAAAAGGGCCTGCCCTGGCACATGTAGCCTCTGCTGAAGGCATTGCCTGTGTGGAAAAAATTGCCGGAGAGAATCCTGATCCCCTGGATTATTATAACATGCCCAGTTGTACGTTTACGTCACCTGAAATTGCATCGGTTGGAATGACCGAACAGGCCGCCAAAGATGCGGGATATGAGATCAAGGTAGGCAAATTTCCTTTTACTGCCTCAGGAAAAGCAAGCGCTGGAGGTGAAAATGAAGGTTTTGTCAAACTGATATTCGATGCTAAATATGGAGAATTGCTTGGTGGCCACCTCATCGGAGCCCATGTCACTGAATTGGTCTCCGAACTTGTGGTAGGAAAGAAAATTGAAGCCACCGGACATGAATTCATCAAATCTGTTCATCCACACCCCACCATGTCCGAAGCCATTATGGAGGCAGCCGCCGCTGCATACGACGAGGTCATTCACATTTAGTTGGATACTGAAAACAGAAAAAGGGCGGAAACTTCCGCCCTTTTTCATTTTCGGGTAATCTGCATTTGTTTGGGTTAGGGGTAGGCTTTTCTAATTTTAGGGTTAATAAAATTGTGCCTTAATGATTGAATGCTTCATATTTTTTTAATCACCCATTATGTTTTTGTTTTCAAATATAAGATGAAAAAAGTTCCATAAAAGTTGCGTTTAAATTTATATTAACGCAACTTTTTTTTGGAAATCTCCATCTATCTTATGGTTATAAATCTTTTCCGGCTCGCTTTTATTTTATCAATTTTTTTGGGTACTTTTGTAGTAGGAAACCCATGACGATAATCAGTGTATAAGCTGAATAACATAATAAAAGCTTGCCTTAAGGGTGAATCAAGGGCACAGGCTCAATTATATGAAATGTATGCGGGTAAGTTGTATGCCTTGTGTCTGAGATACACCAACAATGAAGATGAAGCCAAGGACATACTACAGGAAGGCTTCATCAAGATTTTTGACAAACTTCAGCAATATAAGAACAAAGGTTCTCTGGAAGGATGGATGAGAAAGATCATTGTGAATACTGCCCTGGAGAAAATTCGCCGGGAAAACCGCTTTATCCTGATGGAAGATGAAACAATGATTGAAAATGAACAACATAAATACGAACACATACTGGAAGAGATTGGAGAGAAAGAATTACTGGAGATGATCCAGGAGTTGAGCGTGCAATACCGGATGGTTTTCAACCTTTATGCCATAGAAGGTTATTCACATAAGGAAATAAGCAAAAAACTGAATATCAGTGAAGGTACTTCAAAGTCCAATTTATCCAGGGCCAGAGAATTGTTAAAAAGAAAAATTGAAGCACGATATAAAATTAAATTGGGTAAAGTAATCTAATGACGGTGGACAGGTCGAAAATAGATGAGATTTTCAGAAACAAGCTTTCGGATTATAAGGTGATTCCTCCTTATGATGTATGGGAGGATATTGTGATTCATGTTGCAGAACAAAGAAAGGCCAGAAAAAGGCGGATGTATCTTCAGATAGCAGCTTCGCTTATTGTGCTGCTTGTGGCCGGAAGCCTTGTATTCACTCCTTTTGAAAATCTTATGGAAAGCGACCAGAGCCAGTCCCGTCTCGAAAATCAGAGCTTCAGTGAATTTGTGGAAGAGCCTGCTTCGAACTTTGGACAGACCAATGCCATCGCTGAGGAATCAGGAAATCGGGAAACCGCTGAAACAGGTGTTCTTACCGAAAGCAAAGATCAAAACGCCACCAAGGATTTTCCTTCGGATATGAATGCGGATGAGATATCTGATTTGCAACTGGCAGCAGAAAAGTCAGAAGCGGTGTTGAAAGAGAAAGAACCCCTGATTGTCGGAATTTCTTCAAATGCGTCAGATAACAATGCGGATGATCGGCTGGTAGTTTCCCGATCATTCAATTTCAATGCGCTTGATAATGAATTTTTTACTTCTGAAAATGTAACGGCCGCATCTGAAATTCCAAAGAATACCCATTTCTCATTAAAAGCCACTATGGCCCCTGTAATGTCATACAGGAGATTACAGAATAATGCTTCCAGAGCCGAATTCAATACTTCTGAGAGCGAACTCTTTTCCTATACCAGCGGAGTCAATTTTGGATATAAACTGAGCAAGCGTCTGAGCGTTCATTCCGGTTTTTATTACGCCCAGATTGGACAAACAGTAAATAAAATCCAACTCGGAGCGGACGATTTCGCTCAACATGACCAGGAAATTTTTGTCAGGTTGAACAATTCACTTGGAGAAGTGGAAGTGGCTTCGGCCAAACTACTCGATGCCAAGCCTCCTGAAAAGTTAGAGAACATTGTCAACGGAAACCGGTTGCTGAAGTTTTCCTATAAGCTCAATGCCTCAGTAGTTCAACGCTTTGAGTACGTTAAGATTCCATTGATGATGGAATATACCATGATCGACAAGAAAATTGACGTGAATCTCATCGGAGGCCTTAATTCTAATTTTTTGGTCAATGAGGGCGTGTATCTGAAAAATCAAACAGGTGATTCCAGGCTGATCGGCAATACAACCAATATACGCCAGTTTAACTATTCCGGTGCCGTTGGCGTGGGTCTGGAATATAACATTACCCAACAGATGAATATGTATCTTGAGCCTCACATGGATTATTTCCTGAATCCCATCAACTATAGTGAAACAAAAACCTATCCCTATTCGTTTGCTGTCCATACGGGTATGAGCATAACTTTTTAGGCTAAAGATGATTTTCCCCGTTTAAATTTCCCTAATTTTGCAGGTTTGCATTAAATTTTTTATTCGTTTCATATGAGTGGAAAGGACAGTACAGTAATAGGATTGGTTACGGCATTGGTTACGGTGATTTTAATTTTGATTTTTGTTATAGGTTTGGGTTTTACAAAGGATGAACAAAAGAAGGAAGATCCCACTTTTAAGCAGAAATTTCGGAACAACTACTCCATATATTCGTTGGATCTGCCCAATTCCCTGACTTTCGCAGGTGAAGAGGTTCCGGTTGATCATTTTGATGTCAGGGAAGCGCTCGATCGTGAGCTGCTCGTAAACACTTACTGGCAATCGCATACTCTACTCTTAATCAAAAGAGCAAACAGATACTTCCCTATGATTGAGGAAATTCTGAGAGAACATAACATCCCTGAAGATTTTAAATATATTCCGTTGATTGAAAGTGAACTGACCCATTCGATTTCGCCGGCAGGCGCAGTTGGATTCTGGCAATTTCTTAGGGGAACAGCCAGGGACTATGGTCTGGAAGTAAATTACCAGGTGGATGAACGGTATAATATTGAAAAATCTACGGAAGCGGCGTGTGAATTTTTTAAGGATGCCTATGAAAAATTTGATAGCTGGACGCTGGCAGCCACAGCTTTTAACTTTGGACGTTCGGCAACAGCCAGGCAACTGGAGCGCCAGGATGCCGAAAGTTATTATAATTTGATACTTAATCAAGAAACAGCAAGATACATCTACAGGATACTGGCTATGAAACTCATTATAAACAATCCGGAAAGATACGGTTTCAATCTGAGAGAGGAAGATCTGTATTATCCCATTCCATACACCAAAGTTGAAATGGATACTACAGTACAGGATTTCGCCAAATTTGCAGAACGATTTTCAATTAATTATAAGCTTCTTAAAATCATGAATCCCTGGCTAAGGGAGAATTATCTGAGAAATCCCCGGGGTAAAACTTATGAAATCAAAATTCCTGAAGACGGCTATCGGAATTATCAGAAACTTTTTACCCACCATAAACAATAATTTACAATTATCTGTATTGTTGATGTGCTATAAAACTGTTTTGTGTTGTTGGAAAGCAAAAGCCTTAAAGATATAGTAAAGTCGGAAGACCGGGAGATCAATGTTTTGGGGGCCAGAGTCCATAATCTGGCCAATATTGATGTGGTCATCCCCCGGAATACCCTTACGGTGGTTACCGGATTAAGCGGAAGCGGAAAGTCTTCTCTTGCATTTGACACGATCTATGCTGAAGGCCAGCGCCGGTACATTGAGACCATGTCCGCTTATGCACGCAAATTTATTGGGGAGATGGAACGTCCCGATGTGGAAAAGATAACAGGTTTAAGCCCTGTAATCTCCATAGAACAAAAGACGACCACCAAAAATCCGCGTTCAACTGTAGGTACCATTACTGAGGTATATGATTTCATGCGGCTTCTCTACGCGCGGGCCAGTGAGGCTTATTCCTATCTCACCGGCGAAAAAATGGTGAAATACACGGATGAGCGAATTGTCAACCTAATCCGGAAGGAGTACTCCGGCAAAAAAGTCATCCTCCTTGCTCCCTTGATTCAAGGCAGGAAAGGCCATTACAAGGAGCTGTTTGAGAAATACAGAAAGAAAGGTTATCTGAATATACGGATTGATGAAAATTTGCGGGAGATTCAGGCCGGGATGAAGGTTGAGCGTTATAAAAACCATCACATTGAATTGGTGATCGATAAGCTGAAGGTTGAGGAGAAGGAGGATAAAAGGCTGAAACAATCGGTTAAGACTGCACTGGATGAAGGTAAAGGAATACTGATGCTGATGGATTATGATAGCGGCAAAACGCGGTATTTCAGCCGCAAGTTGATGTGTCCCACCACCGGCCTTTCTTATAATGAACCCGCACCACATACCTTCTCATTCAATTCGCCCCATGGGGCCTGTCCAAAATGTAACGGGCTGGGAGAAACCGATGATATCAACCTGGAAAGGGCCATACCCAACCCGAAACTCAGTATTCGTGAGGGAGGCCTCGAACCTTTCGGGAACTATAAGGATATGTTGATATTCTGGCAACTGGAAGCCATTGCCAAAAAGTACGGCTTCACTTTGGATACACCCATAGAAAAAATCCCTCAGGAGGCCATGAATATTATCCTCTACGGCTCGGAAGAGTCTTTCCGCCTGCATTCCTCGCCACTGGGCAGGAGTTCAAAATATTCCCTGAAGTTCGACGGAATGGTGAATTATTTACTACACAGCCACAAAGTAGCCAAATCAAAGGGATCCAAATGGACTGAGCGGTACATCAAGAAGGTGACCTGTTCGGAGTGCGATGGTTCCCGGCTAAAGAAAGAATCCCTTTATTTCAGGATAGACGGGAAAAATATTGCAGAGCTGGCCCAGATGGATATCAGTGAGCTTGCTCGATGGTTCTCGGGGCTTGAGGAGCGCATGAACAGCAAACAACAGCTTATTGCTCATGAGGTGCTTAAAGAGATTCGCAACCGTTTGCACTTCATGCTGGAGGTTGGCCTTGAGTACCTGACCCCTGACCGGCCAGCCAGAAGTCTGTCGGGGGGTGAAAGCCAGAGGATCCGCCTGGCTACCCAAATAGGTTCCCAGCTCGTAAATGTATTATATATTCTTGATGAACCAAGTATCGGCTTACACATGAGGGATAACAGAAGGCTGATCAATTCACTGAAACAGCTGCGGGATAACGGAAATACCATTATGGTAGTGGAACATGATAAGGGGATGATTTTATCGGCCGATCATGTCGTGGATATGGGTCCATATGCAGGCGAAGAGGGAGGAGAGATAGTGGCTCAGGGCAAGCCCGGCGAAATTATGAAGCAACCTTCCCTGACTGCCGATTATCTCAATCAGAAGAAGGAGATAAAAATACCTGAGAGAAGAAGAAACCACAACAACGGAGAACTTATTTTAAAAGGGGCTCAGGGACATAATCTTAAAAATATTGACGTCAAATTCCCCTTAGGACGCTTTATTTGCGTTACAGGTGTTTCAGGTAGCGGAAAATCAACCCTGATTAATGAAACCCTACAGCCTATTTTAAGTAAAAGTTTTTACCGGTCTTATAAAGACCCTTTAACTTATCAGGGAATTGAAGGAATGGAAAATCTGAACAAAGTGATAGAAGTAGATCAGGCACCATTGGGCAAAACCCCGCGTTCTAACCCGGCTACCTATACCGGGGTATTTTCGGATATTCGCAATTTGTTTGCGCAGACTCCTGAGGCAAAAATCCGCGGATATAAACCGGGCAGGTTTTCTTTTAACGTTAAGGGCGGCAGATGCGAAACCTGCAAAGGTGCGGGTTTGGAAGTGATCGAAATGAATTTCCTTCCGGATGTGTATGTGCATTGCAAGGATTGCAACGGGAAACGCTATAACCGGGAAACACTGGAAATTCGGTATAAAGGAAAAACAATCAGTGATGTGCTGGATATGCCCATTGATCATGCATCTGAATTCTTTGAGAATATACCATCTATTTACCATAAATTGCAAGTAATGAAGGATGTCGGTCTGGGATATGTTACCCTTGGACAGCCTTCCACCACGCTTTCAGGTGGGGAGTCTCAGCGGGTTAAACTGGCCGCCGAGCTGGCCAGGAAAAATACGGGCAAAACCCTCTTCATCCTTGACGAACCCACCACAGGCCTTCATTTTGAAGATGTGCGGGTTCTGCTTAATGTACTGAATTCATTGGTTGATAAGGGAAATACCGTAGTGGTCATCGAACACAATATGGAAGTGATCAAAGTAGCAGATTATATCATTGATCTTGGAAAGGAAGGTGGCCGCAGGGGAGGGGAGCTTATAGCAGCCGGAACCCCTGAAGAAATAACGGAAAGCAATGAAAGTTATACCGCACGATATTTAAAGGATGAGCTTTGATTATTAAAAGAATTTAACTATGAGCCAGAGCGAGGATAAAATAAGAGATGCCTTTCATCGGAAAGACTGGAATGAGATCCAGACTGCCGATACCTGGTCAATATTTAAGATATTGTCTGAATTTGTACAGGGGTTTGAAAAACTCGCCAAAATAGGGCCGTGTGTATCAATTTTTGGTTCGGCAAGAATAAAGCCCGATAACACGTATTTCCGGCTTGCCGAGGAGATTGCCTACAAATTGACCCAAAATGGCTATGGGGTCATCACTGGAGGTGGGCCGGGAATAATGGAGGCCGGAAACATGGGAGCAAAAAAAGGTGGTGGACGCTCGGTGGGCCTGAATATTGACCTGCCTTTTGAACAATCGGCGAATCTTTTTATCGATCCGGATAAGCTCATTAATTTTGAACACTTTTTTGTCAGAAAGGTGATGTTTGTCAAATATGCCCAGGGTTTTATCGTTTTGCCCGGTGGTTTTGGCACGATGGATGAAATGTTTGAGGCTCTTACCTTGATCCAGACAGAAAAGATCGGCAAATTTCCCATTATCTTGGTGGGCAGAGAGTACTGGCAGGGTTTGTTCGACTGGATCAGGCAGCGGGTGCTGGAAGAGAATAATGTAAGTGAAAAGGACCTGGAACTGTTTCAAATGGTAGATGCCGCAGATGAAGTAGTGAATCAGATCAATGCTTTCTATTCCAAGTATATCTTAAGCCCGAATTTTTAAGGGTCTGGATAAACAGTTTTTAACAATAGAAGCAAAGTTATTAACAATTGTTGAATTCTTATGTTGATATTTTGTTATTATCTTTCAAAAACTTTATTTTTAGCCAACAATATAAATATTAATCGCCATGTTGTATAAAATCGTGCTTCTAATCAACCTGCTCGGTGCACTCACGGTTAATTTCATGATTCCCGGTCAGGTAAGTGTCGATGTAAATGCTCCTACGGAAATTGAGGCAGGAAATGAGGCTACCATACAGGTGGATCTCAATAAATCGGACGTTAGAAGCTTTGCCCGGTTTCAGCACAAACTGCCCGGTGGTCTGGAACCTGAAGTAGTAAAAGATGGGAATGCGGAATTCCGCTTTGAAAACCAGACCGTTAAATTTATCTGGTTGAAGCTCCCTCAGCAGGAGGAGATCAGTATTTCATACAAAGTCAACGTAAATAAAAGGTTGAAAGGAAGTTTTCAGCTTGACGGATCTTTCGACTATATTGTCAATAATGAGCGGAAATCAATAAATGCAGGCTCACAAACCATCAGTATTAGTCCCTCCTCATCAGTTGATCAGGAGATGCTGGTTGATGTAAGTGAATTTAAGCCGCTGGCCAAAGCTCCTGCCGAAAAAGACCGGATGAGCAGGGTTCAGTGCATCAGGCAGGTCCCTTACCAGCTTGAAGGTTCGGAAGCATACAAGGTAAACCTGCTGGTGAATAAAGGAGAGAAGGAAAAGTTTGCCAAGATCCAGGAAAGCATACCTGAGGGCTATCAGGCCGTAAAAGAGGATGCAAAAGGCGCCATTTTTACCTTTAAAAATAAAACGGCCAAATTCCTTTGGATGAATCTTCCTTCGGATAGAATGTTTGTGGTTTCCTACAAACTGGTACCTGAAAGCAATCCTGCCAGCAATATTGATATTGAAGGCGATTTCTCCTATATCGAAAATGAAGCTACCCGGGAAATAGATATCCTGGAGCGCCAGGTGGATTTGAGTAATAGACAGGAGAATCATCTGATGAGCATCCTCAACGCAGAAGAAACTCCCGTGATAACTGCACAAGGAGGACTCACCGCTGAGGAAGATGAGCTCAGGGAAGAGAACGGCTCTTCTTCCGCAGATTTGGCAGATTTGAACAGGCATAACGGGAAGGTGAAAGTAGAAATCGCGGAAGAAGCCAAAAGGCTTTTTGAGAAAAAGGCACAGCTGACCAATAAACTTGAGCCCAAATCAGGCGTTTACTACCGCGTTCAGCTTGCTGCCGGCCACCGGCCCATCAATGTGGAACACTATTTCGACCAGTATAAAATCGACAAGGAAGTACGTGCCGAGTTACACAACGGCTGGCGAAAATATTCAGTAGGTTCTTTTTCTATTTATAAAGAAGCAAGGGATTACAGGATTCATGTGTGGAATACCACCACAATAGATGATGCCTTCGTTGCCGCCTATAACAACGGCGACAGGATAACCGTTCAGGAAGCCCTCATGATTACAAACCATAAATGGTACAGGTAATATGATGAAACGTCTTTCGCTATCCGTTCTATTTATCGCATTGTTTGCTTTTGTACCTTCAATAGTTATGGCGCAGGAAGAGGAGGAAGAGCAGCAGGAGGGTCAGAGCTACGAAGACCTGCTCTTCAAGGAAGTAGAAGTGGAAAACCCTGTTTATTATCCTGTGCTTAGCGTCGGAACCGGAATGCTGAGTTATTATGGCGAAATGAGCAACGATATGGAAGGTTTTGGAACCCTGCCTCCCTTAAAAATCAATGTCTATCATTTTTTGGATAATCAGCAGAATTTCCGGGTTAATATATTCGGCATGTCGGGTAATCTGAACGGAAGTTTCCATGAGTTGCCCCCACAGGATGAGCTTGTTGACAAATATGAGGGAATTACAAATTTCCAGACTGAGTTGCTGGCGATGGGGATAAACCTGGAATATGGATTCGGTCATTTTTATGAACAGCGTCCCAAGTTCAGACCGTTTATCGCCCTGGGGGGTGAAGTGCTGATCTACAATCCCAAATCGGATTTTATGGATGAAGGGGGAACTCCCTATAACTGGTATGATGAACAGATTATCTTCCGTGATTATAGTTATAATTACAACCTGCGAAATGCAGAAGTTTTTGACTTAAGCTTTGCGGAGAATACCCCTGCATTGACTCTGGATGTAGGTTTCGATTTTGCGTTGAGCAACCGTGTCGCAATTAGGGTTGCCAATGGAGTTCATTATGCCTTTTCCGATATGCTTGACGGCATTCCCTACAAGGATGGGAACGGCAATGTAATTGGAAATCAGATGTCGGATATTTTAAACTTTACCTATATCACCATTGGCTGGGATCCGTTCTCTGAATCGGAAACCCAAACAGTTGAGCGATTATTTGCTGATATCAGCGATGATTTTGACTATACTGCCATTGCGGATCAGGATCGTGACGGTATAACTGATCTGCACGACAAATGTCCTGATAATCCACAGGGAGTGGCCATCGATACCACTACAGGTTGTCCCCTGGATTCGGATAATGATGGAGTTCCTGATTATAAGGACAAGGAGGTCAGCAGCAATGGGGCCATCGTCAATGAGCAGGGAGTGGAAATGTCAGAAGATGAGGTGATCTCTTCTATGAAATACAACCTTATTGCAGTAAACAGGCAGGATGCTTATATGATACCGGTAAGTTCCGGTTTTTCATCAAAATATTCCAGTTCAGAGGGATCACTTGAAATACCCGATAAATTCAAACCGGTGGACAAGGACAATGACGGAGACATAGCGTACGATGAATTGCTTCAGGCCATTGACAGTTTCTTTAATGGCCAGTCGGGTTTTACAGCCAATGAGATCTATGAACTGAATGACTTTTTCTTTGCTCAATAATGGAAGGAGCTTTATTTTCTATTCATTTATAAGAAATAAGTTTGGTCTATATTACTCCTTATCTTCTGAAGGTGGTAAATAACAAATATCAAATTCCAAATTTCAAATAAATTCCAATGACATAAATAAAAATGTTCCAAACTCATCAATTAAAGGCTTTATGCCAGTAATTGGTGATGTTTAGGATTTCGGTTATTGGAAATCAGAATTTATTTGATAACTGGAATTTAGTTGTTTGACCTTTTCTGTTTGGAATTTTGAATATTAGATAATTGGTGCTTATTTGTTTTTTGGGATTTGGGATTTGTTATTTGATATAGAGCATCTCCTAAGCTACCCCCTCCCAATGTATTATAATATATTTCAGGATTCTACAGTCCTGACTGCTTATTTAATTTTATATTTCTTACTCAACCTTTCCATATCGCGTTTCATATCCTTACGCTTGATTTCCTCACGCTTGTCGTGCTTTTTCTTACCTTTGGCCAGCCCAATTTCCACTTTGGCCCAACCCCGTTCGCTGATAAATAAGCGAAGGGCTATTATGGTGTAGCCTTTTTCCTGGCTTTTTCGCCACAATTTCCTAAGCTCGGTTTTTTTCAAAAGCAGTTTACGGTCTCTCTTGGGTTGGTGGTTAAAATGAGCGGATTGTTCATATTCCGCTATATGCATTCCTTTAATCCATAGTTCATTGCTCTTGAAATAGCAATAGGTATCCACCAGGCTGGCCTTTCCCTGCCTGATTGATTTGATTTCCGTGCCTTTCAGCTGGAGTCCGGCAATGTATTTTTCCTCTATCTGAAAAAGAAAATGGGCTTTTTTGTTCTTTATTTCTACTTTGTTCTGCATGAATCAGCATTCGTTTGCTTCCTAGATGGAAGAGGCAACAAATATCGACTGTAGAATAAAGTTGATGAGGAAAGTAATGGCCAGAATGATCAATGCAGAGATCAATACAAAACCGACTTTTTTATCTTCAGCCACATCCAGTATCTTGGGCATCCCAATCCAAAAAAGATACAGGGAATAGAGCCCGAAAAGGCCGATAAAAGATAAGCCCGGATGCAAACTGGCGATTACAGAGGCTGTCAGCGCAGCTGTAGATGAATATACAATCAGCTTTAATGTGCCGCCAAAATTTTTCTCCACATTAAATCCCGGTTCCAGTTCATTGACGATGACTGCAGAAATGTAGATTCCTGAGAGCATGCTAAGAAAATAGGTGATGGCCAGCATGAAGCCCTGATAAACACTGATATCCCCGTGGGAAGCCTTGCCTATAAAAGTGGTGATGGCTCCCAGAGCTACTATGGGGACCAGATAGTTGATGATTAATTCATTTTGATCGTCGGGTTCAGCAACGATTTTTTCCCATTCTCCGTTAGGGTTGGCAATGATAGCCTTTATTCTTTCCCAGATTTTCTTAAAATCCATAATATTGTATTTTTGTTATTTCAACAAAGGTATTACAATTAAGGCTTTTTTAAAAATATATTTGACAATTACCCATGAAAGGGATGAATTCAGATATACTTGTGGTCCTGGGTCCGACGGCTAGCGGTAAAACTGCGTTTGCCGCCCGTTTGGCTTATGAATTCGGCGCCGAGGTGATCAGTGCTGATTCCAGACAGGTTTACAGGGAAATGAACATTGGCACGGGCAAGGATTACGGGGACTACAAAGTAGGCGACCGTTATATACCTTATCATCTGGTAGATATTGCGGAACCAGGCACCAGGTATAATGTGTATGAATATCAAAAGGATTTTCTGAAGGTCTATGAGGATTTAAAAAGCAGGGACATATTGCCGGTCTTGTGTGGCGGATCGGGTTTGTATATTGAAGCGGTTTTAAAGGGTTATAAACTGATTCATGTGCCCCCGGACCCGGAACTGAGGAAATCTTTATACGAAAAGCCTTTAACGGAACTGAAGGACATCCTCCTTTCCTACAGGCAGAACCTGCACAACACCAGCGACCTGACATCTGTTAAAAGGGCGGTCAGAGCCATTGAAATTGCCAAATACTACAGCGAACATCCGGAAATTGATTTTGACTATCCTGAAATCAAACCCTTCATCTTTGGCATTGCCTTTGACAGACCTGTTCAGCGACAGCGCATCACTGAACGGCTCAGGGAAAGACTGGAAGAGGGTATGATTGAAGAGGTGGAGCACCTGATGAAAAACGGGCTTTCCGGAAGTGACCTGGAATATTACGGACTGGAGTATAAATACGTGGTGAAGTATCTCACCGGGGAGCTATCGTACCCACAGATGTTTGAACAGTTGAACACGGCCATACATCAGTTTGCTAAAAGACAAATGACCTGGTTTCGCAGGATGGAGCGCAATGGGATGAAAATCCACTGGATTGACGGGAATCTGCCGTTGGAAGAGAAGATGAAGCAAGCGAAGGAGTTGCTTGACAGGGATTGATTGAACAATTTTGCCGGAAGGGAATTATATTGGTTTTGTTCAGCTATTGGCGGCTTGCAAGAGTCTTTTATTGTTCAATTAATAATTCGGGTTAAGTCTGGGGTATTAATTTTTTCTCCATAATGTAGAAGCCATGGTTTTTATCCTCATTCTTTAAGCCATTTGTTGAGCCATTTGAAGAACTCGCGCTGCCACAGTATTCCGTTCTGGGGCTTGAGCACCCAATGGTTTTCATTGGGGAAATAAAGGAACTTACCTGGAATGTCCTGAAGCTGGGCGGCATTGAATGCGCTCATTCCGTGGGTATAGGGAATGCGGTAATCTTTCCTGCCGTGGATCACCATGATGGGGGTATCCCATTCATCCACAAAAAGATGGGGCGATTGCTCATATACATCCTTGTTTTCCTTTTTCCAGTAAGGACCGCCCAGATCCCAGTTGGGGAACCACATTTCTTCGGTTTGCAGGTAAAAGGATTCCAGGTTGAATATCCCGTCATGGGCAATGAAGGCATCAAAGCGGTCTTCATGATGCCCGGCCAGGTAGAATACAGAATATCCCCCATAACTTGCGCCAACTGCACCCAGATTGTTATGGTCCACAAACGGTTCCTTTTTCATTGCATCGATGGCGCTGAGGTAATCTTTGATGTTTTGACCCGCATAATCACCGCTGATCTGTTCCAGCCAGTCCATGCCGAAAGTGGGAAGCCCCCTGCGGTTGGGCGCCACAACAATGTACCCGTTGGCAGCCATCATTTGGAAGTTCCACCGATACGAAAAGAACTGGCTTACCGCTGACTGCGGTCCACCCTGGCAGTAAAGAAGCGTTGGATATTGTTCTCCCTTATCAAAATGGGGTGGATAAATCACCCAGGTAAGCATTTGCTTGTTGTCGATGGTTTCAATCCATCTTTTTTCCACTCTGCCCATGGTCAGCTGTTCCATCAGGTTCTTGTTGATGAAGCTGAGCTGCTTATCAGTTCCGTCTGACGGATCGATGCTGTAAATCTCTGTAGGCTTCGACATGGATTGTTTGGATCCTATCAACACATCATCGGCGGGCTCTACTGAAAGGTAATTGTGTCTCCCTTCGGTTATTTGCCGTATCGTACCGTCTTCCAGGCTTAATTCATATATCTGGTATTTGGCGTGATGGCCACTGGTGAAATAGAGCTTTTTGCTGTTGGCACTCCAGGTTAGCCCTTGGGCACTTTGATTGACATTGGTGGAAAAATTGGTTTCCTCCCCTGTAGAAAAGTTGTAGATGAAGATCCTGTTCTTGTCGGATTCATATCCTTCCCTTCGCATGCTTTCCCACGCAATCATCTCTCCGTTGGGTGAATACACCGCTGCTTTATCGTATCCCCGATGTTGTTTCCTGGTGAGGTTTTCAGTTACACCATCTTCCAGGTGATAAATATATATTTCTGAGTTGGTGCTGACGGTGTACTCCTTGCCGGTCTGTTTTTGACAGGTGTAGGTGATGCTTTTACTGTCCGGGCTCCAGTTGATCTGCTCCATCCCGCCGAAAGGTTCAAGTGGCGAATGGTATTTTTCCCCCTCCATAATGTCAAACGAATTGGAAATTTCTGAACCATTGTAATCGGCTGTAAAGATGTGGCTGTATCTGTAATCGTGCCATTCGTCCCAGTGGCGGTACATCAGGTCGGTTTCGATCCTTGCGTTGGCCTCAGGCAGATCGGGGTGGATGTCGTGCACGCTTTCATCCAGTTTTACCTCCTTGATATAAAGTATCTTTTCCTGGTTTGGGGCATACTCAAATCCGTTGATGCCTCCTTCGATATCTGATATTTGCGTCTTGCCGGTGCCGTCTGGGTTCATCTCCCACAACTGAGTGGAACCGCTCTGAGATGACAGGTAACCGATCTTTTCCCCGTCCGGGCGCCACCGTGCATTGAATTCAGTGGTTTCAGTACTGGTAATGTTTTTCATCTCTCCCCCATCCGCGGGTATGACAAACAGTTCCCCGTTGCCCCGGTTTTTCTCTTTGTCATAAAAGGTGGTTCGGAAGAGTATCGTGCTGTTGTCGGGAGATACATGTATTCCTCCGATCCGGCCGAATGACCATAAAGCCTCAGGCGTCATAAGATCGGAATTCAATTCAACCTGATCGACCGGATTATTTGTCGTTTGGACCGATTGCTCCTTTTTTTCCGAACAAGCTGATAAAATTACCATTGCAGCTATTAGAACAGAAGAGATAATGTTTTGCATAAATAAAAAGAGTTATGTGAATGAATTCAGGGTTAAATTTCAAATAGCAAGCATCAAATTACAAATAATATTCAATTATCAATTTTTCAATGACCCAAACTCCCAATCATTATATCATAATTTATCTATATTATGGTGGTTTGGTAAATTTGAGATTGGAATTTGGTGCTTATTTGTGATTTGATGCTTGTAAATTGTTTTTTTGTAAAATGTTAATCTGTATTCAAGAGCAATCAATAACTTGTGGACTTATTGTCCTTGTTCTTCCTTCTCCTTGAGTTTTTCGATGATTTTGTTTTCCAGTTCTTCGGCCAATTCAGGATTGTCTCTGAGCAGTTGTTTAACGGCTTCTCTACCCTGTCCGAGTTTCGTCTCACCATAGCTGTACCATGAGCCGCTCTTGCGGATTACCTTATGGTCCACGCCCAGGTCGATGATCTCGCCGGCTTTGGATATGCCTTCGCCATACATGATGTCGAATTCGGCCTTGCGGAACGGGGGAGCGAGTTTGTTTTTCACCACTTTCACCCGGGTGCGGCTTCCCTTGACATCTTCTCCTTCCTTAATCTGTCCGATACGGCGAATATCCACTCTTACCGTTGAATAAAACTTGAGGGCATTGCCACCGGTGGTTGTTTCCGGGTTGCCGAACATCACGCCTATTTTTTCACGAAGCTGGTTAATGAACATGCAGCAGGTGTTGGTTTTGCTGATGTTGGCAGCCAGCTTTCGAAGCGCTTGCGACATAAGCCTTGCCTGGAGGCCCATCTTGGAATCACCCATGTCCCCTTCTAGTTCTGATTTTGGAGTTAGGGCGGCCACCGAGTCAATCACTACGATGTCTACAGCTCCCGAACGAATCAGGTGATCGGCTATTTCAAGTGCCTGTTCACCGTGGTCGGGCTGGGAAATGAGCAGGTTTTCCACGTCCACGCCAAGCTTTTCTGCGTAAAAGCGGTCAAAGGCATGTTCAGCATCCAGGATGGCAGCAATTCCACCTTTTTTCTGTGCTTCGGCAATGGCATGAATCGCCAGGGTAGTCTTACCCGAGGCTTCGGGTCCATAAACTTCTACAACCCTGCCACGGGGATAACCGCCCACCCCTAAAGCCATATCGAGTGAGATGGAGCCCGAAGAAATGGAAGGTACATCCGCCACTGCCTTATCGCCCATCTTCATGATCGTACCTTTCCCGTAGCTCTTCTCGATCTTATCTAGTGTGAGCTCCAAAGCTTTCATCTTCTCCTGATTGACCTGGGATTTTGTGTTTTTGTCATCCTTTTGTTTGGTTTCCTGCTGGTTGGTTTTGGTTCCCTGTTGTGTTGAATTGTTGCTCTGTTTTGTAGCCATACAAAATTTTGTTTTATGTTAGGTAAAGGTAACAAGAATGCATGAAATAAATTGTTATGGATTAATAATTTTATTAACAAATTGCCGTTTTAATTTGTTGTATGTTATTTTTATATTTTGCCCTGCAGCACAGGCTTTCCACCTTTTTGACATACCATCGGCAGACATAAAATTGTTGAAAGAATATGAAAAAGTCTGGAAAATTTTTGAAAAATACAAATAAACCAATTATCTTTAACCCTCTGAATGTAAAATGAAATGCCATAAACATGGGTGAAGGAGACAGACTACACCAACAGCAGAATTCAGGTTCCCAATCTGATGGAAACAAGGAAAAGAACCTTGTTTTGTATAATGATGAAGTGAATGATTTTAACTACGTCATTGAATCCCTGATAGAAATATGCAATCATGACAATGTTCAGGCTGAGCAATGTACTTACCTGACGCATTATAATGGAAAATGCGAGGTCAAGAAGGGAAGCTATCAGGAACTTAAGGTGATGAAAGATGGATTGACAGACCGGGGCCTGCAGGCTGAGATTTATTAATTTTTTATCTGATGTCATTTATTGCCATTTTGTTATTGATTCTATTGGGAATTTTTCTTTTCCTTGTAGAATTTTTACTGGTTCCCGGTGTTACCGTGGCAGGTATTGCCGGTTTTATTTTGATTGTAGGCGGGGTCTATATGGGATATGCCAGTTTGGGAACCCCGGAGGGGCATTATATATTGGCCGGAGCGGTATT
>CAYNPZ010000075.1:0-17915 GCA_964399175.1 uncultured Bacteroidales bacterium
ATTTATTAAATTCTTTTTAGAATTGGTAAACCTGTTATAAATCACCTTTCAGAATTTTGTTTTATATTATATTCGCATGCAAAATTCCGGAAATAACAAAATATCAATATAATGAAAAAAATACTGGTCATTGGGGCAGCCGGCCAAATAGGTACAGATTTAACCGTTGAATTAAGGAATCGCTTTGGTGCAGAAAAAGTTATTGCTTCAGATATCAAGCTGGGTTCGGAAGAAGTTATGGAGGGGGGACCGTTTGAAAAACTCGATGCGATGGACAGCAAAGCCTTGGAAGCGATATTGGAGGAATATCAGATTAAAGAAATTTATCACCTGGCAGCCATACTTTCCGGGAAAGCCGAAAAAAATCCCAAATGGGCCTGGGATCTGAACATGAATAGTTTATTTAATGTTTTAGAGGTTTCAAAAGCCAAAGGAATTTCAAAAATATTCTGGCCCAGTTCCATGGGAGCATTCGGGCCCACCACGCCGAAATGGGACACCCCCCAGATCACTGTGATGGAGCCTACTTCGGTTTATGGCATTAGCAAGCTGGCCGGAGAGCGATGGGTAGAATACTACCACAAAAAGTATGGTATGGATATCCGCAGCTTGCGGTACCCGGGGCTGATCAGTTATAAGACCGAAGCAGGAGGAGGGACCACCGATTATGCCGTGGAGATATTTTATCAGGCCATCAAATGCGGAAAATATCAGTGTTTTATCTCTGAAGATCTTGCTCTCCCCATGATGTTCATGGATGACGCCGTAAATGCCACCCTTCAGCTTATGGAGGCTCCCGAAGACAATATCAAGGTTCGTTCCAGCTATAATCTGGGAGGTATAAGCTTTACACCCAAAGAACTGGTTGAGGAGATCCGTAAATACATTACCGGTCTGGAAGTAACCTATAAGCCTGATTTTCGACAGGAGATAGCAGAATCCTGGCCCCGTCGGATCAGCGATGAAGCCGCACAGAATGACTGGGACTGGCAACATGAATATGATCTGAAAAAAATGACCGCCGTTATGGTGGAAAAGATCAGGGAGAAGTTGGAAAAGTAATTCTATCCTGCGTCATCAGGATAATGCCATATTATTGCCTTCACTAATTCTGTTTCTTGTAATGTTTGTTATAGTATCTGATTAGGCGAACCAGATCAGCTTCCTCCCTTAAATTGAGATTGCGATTATTGACGTAACCTTCCAGTTCCTTTTCATGGTCTCCGAACTTCTCAAGAAGTTTACGTTTCCTGAATGAGTTAATAACCGTGGGATGAGCATTGCCCTGGAATTGGAAGCAATACACCGGATTTTCCCTTTCAAATCTGGGGGGCTGATACTCGTCATATCCTGTATCCGGTGGATCTTCCTCGTAAAACTTTACCGAATAAATTTTGAAAAGGGAACAGGGTCCTTTTACCAGTTCAGCCAAAAATCCTTCCTTCCTGGAGGTAGATGAACCGAATAATCCTGTTTGTTTTTTTACATAGGTTGTCGGGATAAAGGTTTTATCCATATACCTGATGCTGTCAATTTGCTCTACATTGGATAGTACAAAAAGTCTTCCTCCCTGAAGAAATTCAAAATTATCAGAATGTGCGTTAAATTTTAGTTTTGCCTTGAGGGGTTTTTTGTTCGCTTTTAAATACACCCTGCTGGAAAGAAATTCTTCCGATAAATAAGGGGTTCCCTTAATTTTATTTAGCATCTGCTCATTGTATTCTCTCATTTCATATTGCTTCTTTTGCAATATTTGATTGATTCCCGAGAGGTTGGTCTCTTGCGCAACGGTTCCCAGAGCAATTAAAGCCAATAGCAGTATGGAGGTGAACTTCTTCATAATGAAAAGATTTATATAATTGTATTAATAACGTATCCTTTAATTTTATTGTTTTACTGCACTGCCTGTAATTTCGTAGATGGAATATTGGTCAATAAAAATAAAAGCAGGGGTGCCATTCTGTACACCCCTGCTTATCAATACTTACGGTATGATCGCTTATCCGCACTTGGAAAAACCACAATTCTGGCATAACAAGCATCCTTCCTGGTAAATAAGATCCTCGGCGCCACAATTTTCACATTTGGTTCCCTTGCGGGCTTTGGTGCCATCGGGGATATACCTTTTCAGAGCCCTTTCAACACCTTTTTTCCACGTATTGATGGTTTCAGTGTTCAGGCTTAATGAGGAAACAAGATTAACCACATCGGGCAAAGGCATACCGTGACGCAATACTCCGGATATCAGCTTGGCATAATTCCAGAATTCCTTGTTGAACATATGGGATATGCCTCCGAGCGTGTTTTCATAGCCGAATTTATCCGTATACTGGAAGTCGTAACGGCTTTTTCCCGACTGTTTTTTCACCTTAATGATCTTGCCTTTGGTTACAGAATTGGGAATGGGAAGCACTTCCTCGTCAGCCAGACCGGTAAATATTTCGTAAGGCCTGTCATCCTTCAGTCCGACAAAAGCGATCCAGTCCTCATCTTCGTTTTTGAACCTTATGATTTCGGCATCCAGCACTTTTGGCCGTTTGATTGACTGAGGCTCCTGTTTATTGTTCTTGTTATTGGCAATCAAAACTCCTGATCGGGAGCCTTCGCGGTAAACAGTGATGCCTTTACATCCGCTTTCCCATCCTGTAATGTATAGTTTGCCCACCATATCTTCCGGAGTTTTTTCAGGAAGATTGATGGTGACACTGATTGAATGATCCACCCATTTCTGGACACGGCCCTGCATCTTAACCTTGCTTACCCAGTCCACATCATTGGAAGTGGCCTTGTAATAAGGAGATTTTTCCACCAGCTTGTCAATATCCTCATCATCATACTGTTTGACTTCTTCAGGGTTATATCCTTTAATTTTGAGCCAGTCGATGAATTTATGATGGAATACATTATATTCTTCCCACGAATCGCCTACTTCATCTACATAGGTAACATTCGAACGGGTATCACTCGGATTAACCTTCCTTCTGCGTTTGTAAACCGGCATAAATACAGGCTCAATGCCTGAGGTAGTTTGGGTCATCAGGCTGGTGGTCCCTGTAGGAGCTATGGTCAGCAGGGAAATATTCCTGCGGCCATATTGAACCATATCGTTGTAAAGCTGTTCGTCCTCATTTTTAATCCTGTTGATCAGTGGGTTGTTCTTTTCTTTCTCTGCCTCGTAGATATCAAAGGGTCCTCTTTCTTTGGCCATATCTACTGAGGAACGATAGGCTTCTACAGCAATGGTTTTATGAATTTCTTCGGAAAAGTCCGTGGCATTCTCACTTCCATAGGTAAGGCCCAGTGCAGCCAACATATCACCTTCGGCAGTGATCCCCACACCTGTTCTTCTGCCTTCAATGGCTTTCTTTCTGATGTTTTGCCACATGTTATATTCTACCCGCTTGATCTCGAAATCTTCCGGATCATTTTCTATTTTTTTGATGATGGCATCGATCTTTTCCACTTCAATGTCGATGATGTCGTCCATGATCCGCTGGGCATAATGTATATGTTTCCTGAATTTATCGAAGTTGAATTTGGCATTTTCGGTAAATGGGTTATCTACATAACTGAAAAGATTAAGCGCCAGCAAGCGGCAACTATCGTAAGGACACAGAGGTATTTCGCCGCAGGGATTTGTGGAAACGGTCTGAAAACCTTTGTCTGAATAAGAATCTGCCACGGATTCATTGACCATGGTATCCCAGAAAAGAACGCCTGGTTCTGCTGATTTCCAGGCATTATGTACAATCTTCTGCCACAGCTCACGGGCATCAATGGTTTGTTTAAAGGAAGGATCGGTGCTATCAACAGGAAATTGCTGCACATAAGGCTTGTTATTCAGCACGGCCTTCATAAATTCATCATCTATTTTTACCGATACATTGGCGCCGGTTACTTTGTTTGACTCCAGCTTGGCATCAATAAAAGATTCCGCATCGGGGTGTTTAATGGAAATGGTAAGCATAAGTGCTCCCCGACGACCATCCTGGGCAACTTCCCGTGTAGAATTGGAAAATCTTTCCATAAAAGGAACCACGCCGGTGGAGGTTAAAGCACTGTTCTTAACAGGTGTACCAGCCGGGCGTATGTGGGACAGGTCATGACCTACACCTCCGCGGCGTTTCATCAACTGCACCTGCTCCTGATCCGTTTTCATAATCCCCCCGTATGAGTCAGCCTGTCCTTTGTTACCGATGACAAAACAATTGGACAGGGAAGCAATCTGGTAAGGATTGCCTATACCTGCCATAGGACCGCCCTGAGGCACGATGTATTTGAAACCCTTCAGCAGTTCGTAAATATCCTCTTCCGTTAAAGGATTGGGATATTTATTCTCAATCCTGGCAATCTCTCGCGCCAGCCTGCGATGCATGTCATCGGGATTCTTTTCAAACAGATTCCCGTATGAATCTTTCAGGGCATACTTATTCGCCCATACTCTGGCGGCTAACTCGTCACCATTGAAATACTCGAGAGAACTCTTGAAGGCCTCGTCAAAGGTATAAGGCTCTTTCCTTTGATTGGCCGGACCCGTGTTTTTGGTTTCCTGTTCCGTGGTTTTTCCTTTTATATACATTTTAATACAGTTTTTGTAACGTCCGCATCAATTTGTTTAGTGTAATTTGTGCTTATGCAAGTTATTAATTGAAAACTTACCGGCAAACAGATTATATCCTGTTTTATTAACATTTCTATGTTAAGTTTTCAACTTTTTAATTAAATTCTGATTATTATTTAGTTATTTTTTTGTTAAGACATCTGTTTATTATATCAAAAAATTTGGCGTTTTTTTTCAACACTCATTTTTAATTACTTTAAAAACACCTTTTTTATTGTTTCATAAAAGCATGGATTTTATCAAGTAATTCACTTATATTCAGATTAAAACCATCAACAATAAGATGGGCTTTACTGTAATACTCTTCTCTTTCACCGAGTTTATCCTTAATAAATTGTAAAAGCTCCTGATCGTCTTTGTCTTTAATCAACGGGCGTTCTTCCCTGCCATCTTTAAGCCTTGAAACAAGCTGTCCGGGGTCCATTTTCAGGTACACCGTCAGACCGGCTTTGTTCATATAATCCATATTGTCAAAGTAGCAGGGTGCTCCGCCTCCTGTAGAGATCACACAATCGTCGTAGCCGGAAATTTTTCTGAGGTATTTATGTTCCTGTTCACGAAAATAACGTTCTCCTTTTTTTCCGAAGATGTTTCGGATGCTGTCCTGCTCCTGCTGTTCAATGAACAGATCAAGGTCAAGGTACTCGTATGATAACCGGTAGGCCAGTTTTTTGCCTGCTGTGGTTTTACCACTGCCCATAAAACCTATCAGAAATATCTTCATTTTCTTTCCCCTGATCTATCTGTTAATTTTAGCTAGAATTCCAGACTCATCTGATCTTCCTCAACCCCATCTTCCTGCTGATTTTCCTCAACTTTTTCCGGTTCAGGAAGTGGTTCCAGCAGATGGATCTTTTTTACCTCTGCATTGGTTAACCGTTTACCCCGTGCTTTATAGCTTTTCACACCGATGAAATCCGGCAGTAATATTTCCTGATCTTCTTTATTCTTGTTTTTACCACCAAATTCAATCTTAATTCTCGGGTATGTATCGGTAAAGAGATAAATCAGCTTCGATTTTTTATTTTCCCCAACAAAACTGGTTTCTTTGATTCCATGTTCAAAATTAAACCGCTTGGCGTAGTAATATCCCTGGTCGCCATCAAAGTAGACCGCCGAATAAACCTTATTTTCGTCAAATTTTTCAATCAGGCGAATGTTGTCATCATAATGGTTCATCAGGTCATAGGTAGTGAATTTAAAATTACCATCTTCGCTAACAACCAATATTTTATCATCACCCCGGAATTCTCCAAGATATTTGCCTTTGCCGTCCACGTTCAGTCTGAGCACTTCCTCGTCGAACCATAATTTCCTGCCTTCGATGGTAGGCTTGCCCTCCTCTTTCACCTGGATTTTATGCACTGCATGCTTGGTTAAGATATTCCCCTGGGCATTTCTTCCCTTAATGGCAAGATTCTTGAAATTCAGCTCAAGCTGTTTTTTCTTCAGCCTGGGTTTGGGCTGGAGATAAACTTTCAGGACTTCTGCCTCACCGTTATGATTGGCCGTCAGGTACAGGATTTTGGAACCTTTGGAACCTTTGGTTAAATCATATTCCTTGTCCCTGGTAATACCGGTTATCGGGCAGCGTTTCATCATGATATCGCCATTGAGGCCATCCCTGTATACCATATTATACATGGTGCGTTTGTCGTTTCTCTTGAAAACATCCACATGGATGATGTCCTTACCGACAAACATCTTTTCATCTACTTTGGTGATGATATACTTTCCATCCCTTCGGATGGTAATAATTTCATCAATATCAGAGCAATCGCAGATATATTCTGCTTTTTTCAGCCCTGTGCCTATAAATCCATCACTGCGGTGAACATAAAGCTTTTTGTTGGCCTCTACCACTTTTGTGGCTTCAATGGTTTCAAGATTGCGTATTTCGGTTTTTCTGCCTTTGCCCTTGCCATATTTCTTTTTTATCTGTTTAAAATATTTGATGGTATAATCTGTAATGGCAGCCAGGTTCTTTTTGATGGTCTCTATTTCCTCCTCCAGTTTTTTGATGTGTTCATCCGCTTTTTTGGAATCGTATTTTGAAATCCGCTTGATCTTGATTTCGGTCAGCTTGATGAGATCTTCCCTGGTAACTTCACGTACCAGTTGTTTTTTGAAGGGTTCCAGTCCTTTGTCTATTGTTTCAAGAATGGATTCCCATGTTTCGCAATCCTCGATGTCATTGTAAATGCGGTTTTCAATAAATATCTTTTCCAGCGATGACATATGGAGTGATTCCTGAAGCTCACCTTTCCTAATCTCCAGCTCTTTTCTAAGTAGCTCTTGTGTATTTTCGGTGGAAATTCTGAGCATCTCACTAACACCCATAAATCTGGGTTTATAATCGTCTATTACGCAGGCATTGGGTGAAATGGATACTTCACAATCGGTAAAAGCATAGAGGGCGTCAATGGTTTTGTCGGATGATGCTCCGTTTGCAAGGTGAATGAGAATTTCAACCTCTTCTGCGGTGTTGTCGTCGATCTTTTTAACTTTGATTTTGCCTTTGTCGTTGGCTTTCAGTATGGAATCAATCAGGGAGTTGGTGGTTTTACCATAGGGTATCTCCGTAATGGCCAGGGTTTTTTTATCTCGTTTTTCTATTCTGGCCCTAACCTTGATCTGTCCGCCCCTTCTGCCATCGTTATATTTGGAGAAATCTGCAATTCCAGCGGTAGGAAAATCCGGGTACAATTCAAACGATTTTCCTTTAAGGTGGGCAATGGCTGCATCTATCAGCTCATTGAGATTGTGGGGCATGATCTTGGAGGCCAGACCAACTGCAATGCCTTCAACTCCCTGGGCAAGCAGCAAAGGAAATTTAACAGGTAAGGTTATGGGTTCCTGGTTTCTTCCATCGTATGAGGTTTTCCATTCGGTTGTTTTGGGATTGAACACCACCTCTCTTGCAAAATTGGTCAGCCTTGCCTCAATATATCTTGGTGCTGCTGCGCTGTCACCGGTCATCATGTTGCCCCAGTTTCCCTGGGTGTCTATCAGCAGATCCTTCTGACCCAACTGGATCAGGGCATCTCCGATAGAGGCATCTCCGTGAGGATGATATTGCATGGTATATCCGATGATGTTGGCCACCTTCATGTACCTGCCGTCGTCTATTTGTCGCATGGTATGAAGGATGCGTCTTTGTACGGGCTTTAGTCCATCGTTAAGATGTGGAACCGCTCTTTCCAGTATAACGTATGAAGCATAATCGAGGAACCAGTCCTTATACATCCCTGAAAGATGGGAAATCCTGTGTAACGGCTCACCATTTTCACCGCCATTTCCATTCTGGTTCCCGACCTGATCCTCTTCGTTATAATCTTTTTCTTCCATAGTTACCCCAAAAGTTATCTCTCCTTAACAATTGATTATTGTTAATCATTCAATTTTATTTCTGGTGGTTGCTACTACCCTTCAATAAGAGCTTCTTCAACCCTCAGATTGTCCACAATGAATTCCTGACGTTCTTGGGAGTTTTTCCCCATGTAAAATGAAAGCAATTGCTTGATGGCATCCTCTTTATACAGCCTTACAGGCTCGAGACGGATGTCTTCTCGTATGAAACGCTTGAATTCTTCTGGAGATATTTCTCCCAATCCTTTGAAACGGGTCACTTCGGCCTTTTTTCCCAATTTCTTTACCGCCTTTTCTTTTTCCTTTTCATTATAGCAGTAGAAGGTTTTTTTCTTGTCTCTTACACGAAAAAGTGGAGTCTGAAGAATGTAAAGGTTGCCGTTTTTTACAAGATCAGGGAAGAACTGAAGGAAAAAGGTGATCAGCAATAAGCGTATGTGCATGCCATCGACATCGGCATCCGTGGCGATCACGATATTTTTATACCTTAAATTATCCAGGCCTTCTTCGATGTTCAGGGCCGCCTGAAGAAGATTGAACTCTTCGTTCTCATAAACAATTTTTTTGGTCAGTCCGTAAGTGTTCAGAGGTTTTCCTTTCAGGCTGAATACAGCCTGCGTGTTGACATCCCTTGCTTTTGTTATGGAACCGCTTGCAGAATCCCCCTCCGTGATGAAGATGGTTGATTCCATCCTGCGTTCATGATTGCTGTTATAGTGAATTCTGCAATCCCTGAGCTTTCTGTTGTGTAAATTGGCTTTTTTAGCCCGCTTTTTGGCAAGTTTTTTTACACTGTTGATCTCTTTTCGCTCCTTTTCAGAATCCACGATCTTTTTAAGCAGGATGTCGGCGGTTTCTTGATTCATGTGCAGGTAATTGTCAAGCCGGGTCTTGATGAAATCGTTCACATAGTTTCGTATGGTGGGTCCCTCGGGTCCCATGTCTTTCGAACCCAGCTTGGTCTTGGTCTGGGATTCAAATACCGGATCTTCAATTTTGATGCTTATGGCAGCAATAATGGAGGTACGGATATCCGAAGCCTCGTAGTCCTTCCGGTAGAAATCGCGAAGGGTTTTTACAAGCGCTTCCCTGAATGCATTCAGATGGGTCCCTCCCTGTGTGGTATGTTGCCCGTTTACAAAACTGTAATATTCCTCTCCGTATTGGTTCCCGTGGGTCATGGCCACTTCAATGTCTTCGTCCTTGATGTGAATGATGGGGTAAAGCCCTTCTGCGCTCATATTTTCTTCAAGCAGATCTTTCAGGCCGTTCTCCGAGTAAAGCGGCTTGCCGTTGAAATATATGGTAAGTCCCGAATTGAGATACACATAATTTTTAAGCATGTTTTCCACATACTCCTCAATGTAGTGATAGTCACCAAACATCTCATTGTCGGGAGAGAACGTAACCAGCGTGCCGTTTTTCTCATCCGTAGGTATGGCGTTTTCTTCTCCGGTAACTTCGCCTTTGGAAAATTCAACAGTAGACTTCTGACCTTCCCGGTATGATTCAATTTTAAAATATTTGGAAAGGGCGTTGACCGCTTTAATACCCACGCCGTTGAGTCCAACGGATTTCTTGAAAACTTTGGAATCGTATTTTGCGCCGGTATTCATTTTGTAGGCTACATCCTTCAGTTTCCCCAGGGGTATGCCTCTTCCGAAATCCCTTACCGAAACCTTCCTGTCCTTGATGTCAACATTGATCTTCTTGCCATATCCCATCATGAACTCATCTATGGAGTTGTCCATCACTTCCTTCAGCAGCACATAGATCCCATCATCCTGGGAGTTACCCTCCCCGAGTTTTCCGATATACATACCGGGCCTCCTTCTGATGTGTTCTTTCCATTCTAAGGTTCTGATGCTCTCTTCAGAATAATTTGTCGGCATATCGTGTTATTTTTTTGTAAAAATAACCAAAAGAATAAATGCTGGTCAATTAGTTTTTCAACACAAATTGTTAATTATTTCTACCAATAAGTTCTAAACGAAAGATATGAGCAAAATTGTGTGGATAAGCCCTGGTCTCAGATCAGCTTCATCTCTCTTAAAAGTTCCAGTGCATTCATATTTTGGGCAATACCATCCCTAAGCTTGTAATCGTATTTCATCTCTCCGTTTACCAATTCCACTTCAAAGCTTTTGTTGAGAATCTGCTCAGGATGTTTTTCCTCGAGTGAGGTGAGGGAAAGATCATGAGTGGCGATGATGCTGGTAACCTTCATGGTGATCAATCTTTCCAGGAAAGCTTTTGAGGCTTTTTCCTTATCCTGGGTATTGGTACCTGTAAGGATCTCATCCAGCAGCACCAGAATGTTTTCCTTTTTGGCTGCCTGATCGATGAGCTGCTTGAGTCTTTTAATTTCAGCGTAGAAATAGCTTTCGTTTTTTGAAAGCGAATCGGTGATGTTCATGCTGGTAAACAGATTGGTGATTCTAAACTCCATATGACCAGCACAAACCGGTGCACCTGTCATGCCAAGAACAAGGTTGATGCCTACCGTTCTGAGAAAGGTGCTTTTTCCTGCCATATTTGCTCCGGTAATGATAAAGGTGTCTCCGTGGTTTGCTATACTGAAATTGTTGGAGACACGCTTATTCTTTGGGATAAGGGGATGGCCCAGCGTTTCAGCTTCCAGCACATTTTGTTCACTGATCTTTGGCAGCGTATAAGAAGGGTGGTTGTAAGTAAAGTTGGCCAGACTGATCAGTGCGTCAAAATTACCAATGGTTTCGATCCAGTTTTCAATATGGGCTGCATAATGCCTGTGCCATTTTTCCAGGCGGATAACCTGATGAATGTCCCATAAAAACAGGAGTTTAAGAATTATATCGGCCAGCAGGTTGTTGCGGTTGTCCAATGCATTTGAAATACGGAACAGTTTTCTGATGATCCGGCTTGCCGGATGTTTGTCAGTATAAAGGCTGTTTTGCAACTCAAGCAGGTCGGAGGAAGTGAAGTTTTGATTTTCTATATGCTGAAGCAATTGCATATAATTTTTCAATGCCGGTAATTGATCGGTGAGTTTTAAGTATTGTGCATTGATCTTGGATGAAACATTTCGGATAACCAGAAAATTTACAAGCAAAAGCAGTATAAAATAGCCTACCGGGACCATTCCGTATATAGTGAGCCCCAGCATAAGAAAGGTAATTACAGGCAATACCCACCTCAGAATCTGATAAGTGATGTTTTTGCTGATCCATAGTTCTTCCTTGCTCCAAACAATCAAGTGGGCGTCGTTATATTGTTCCAGCTCCAGTTTGTTCCCGATTGCTGAAAATTTTTGTCTCCAATTGAGCAATTCCGATAATTCTTTAATGGCAGCTTGTGCGCGGGTGATTTTTTCTTTTGAGCTCAGCGGTTTGCGCAGCCAGTTTGCCAGTTTGTTTTT
Organism: uncultured Bacteroidales bacterium; assembly: GCA_964399175.1. Lineage (GTDB taxonomy): Bacteria > Bacteroidota > Bacteroidia > Bacteroidales > UBA12077 > JAGXLC01. The sequence continues at coordinate 11,388 of CAYNPZ010000075.1, forward strand.
GCCCGAATAAGTGCAGGTTCTGTTGAGATACTGAAAGAGACTTAAGTTGCCGAATATTTCCAGATCATTGGTATATTCATGCGAAGGATCCTTAAATTCTTCCCCACCCGGGAAATTACTGATGTTTCCTCTGCCGGCCTCTATTTCGCCATAATTTATACGAATCAGGTTGTCGATAAGATGGGCTTCATCTTTTTTCTTAACGTAGCGGATGACTAGGTAAATGAATAGGCCAAGCAAAGTCATCAATACAGCTAATCCCACCAGAACATCCATTTGAATTAATTGGAATCCCAGATATGCAGCTAAAATAAAAGTAATTACCCGGGCAAATGCCAGAATATTCAGCTTTTTCTTCCTTTTTCGGTATTCAGCTGAATATTTGCCATACAATTCTCTGTAATGATTAATATGTTTTTGCATCATCCTCTCGTTTATTAAAGAAAATCCATCAAAATTAATATGGTTTTTTGGAGAAATCTCATACATTATATAATAATATTCGATAAATTTGTCGGTTCAGATTGAATTGTAAACAAAAACATCATTGCCCAATGTTGAGAAAATTAGTCTTTTTGCTTACAGTTATGACATTGGTTTCCCCATCTTTATCCCAGGAAAAGGTAAGCCTGGATACCATTTATATGTTGGGCCAGACGAAAAAACTTGTCCAGGTGAAGGGAATTTTTTATTCCAATGTGAAATACAAAGAATCTGGGAGTGATGAGGTCAAATCCATGAAGACAAAGAATATCCAGAAAATCATTTTTGATAACGGCAGAAAGGAAGTATTTAATAAGCCGTTGGTGGAGGACATTACTGAGACAGACTGGAAAAATGTGGTGATTACCGAAAATGAGGAGGAAGTTAAGGACATGTACAAACTCGGAAAAGTGACCGGAAAGTCCTCTTCCAGAAATCGAACTCCCAAATCAGCGGAACGTACTGCGAAAATCAGGATGAGAAAACGGGCTGCAAACAAAGGAGGCGTAATGGTGCTGGTTACCAAAACTGAGAAAAGTGGCGGCTTTGGGGAAGTCCCTACTTACTACATGGAAGGGATCGCCTATAGTTTTGAGAAACCCAAGGACGATTAGTTCCCTTTGTTAGCCTTTTTGCCCGACAACTGGCCACAGGCGGCATCGATATCTTCACCCCTGCTTCTTCTGACATTCACTACAAGATTTTTACTTTCAAGAAATTCCTTGAAATCATTCAGTTTTTGGGGATCCGGATTTTGAAATTCAGGATTTCCTGTAGCGTTGTATTCAATCAGGTTGATTTTCACCGGGAAATTTTTGCAATAATCGGTAAGCGCTTTGGCTTCCGAGAGCGAGTCATTGATGTCTTTAAGCATCAAATATTCAAATGTTATCCGCTTCCCGGTGGTTTGATTAAAATATTTCAGGGCCTGCTTCAGCGCTTCCAGATCGTATTTTTTGTTGATCGGGACAAGCTGGTTTCTGGTTTCATCTCTGGCAGAATGCAGCGATAGGGCCAGGTTAAATTTGATCTGATCATCAGCCATTTTTCTGATCTTGTCCGGTATGCCTATAGTTGAAAGAGTAACCCGTCTTGGCGAGAAACCCAGGCTTTTCTCTGATCCTATCTGGCTGATGGAGGCTTTTACTTCTTCATAATTCAACAGGGGCTCACCCATTCCCATGTAGACAATATTGCTGAGCGTAAGATTGTAAAGCTCTTCTGCTTTATTTCTTACCGTCATGATCTGATCAAAAATTTCAGCCTGAGAGAGATTTCTTTTTAAAGGGATTTTACCGGTAGCACAGAAAGTGCAGTTCAATTGGCAGCCTATCTGAGATGAAACACATGCTGTGGCTCTTGATCCGCTTGGAATTAGCACGCTTTCCGTAAGATGACCCTCATGTGTTTCCAGAGCAAATTTTACCGTACCGTCCTGACTTTTTTGTTCTGAATGGAGCTTCAGGCTGGGAATGGAAAAATTGTCACTGAGAAACTGCCGGGTTGCTTTTGACAAATTGCTCATTTCTTCAAACGAGGTGCTACCCTTCTTCCAAAGCCATTCATAAACCTGCCTGCCGCGGAATGCTTTTTCTCCCTGCTCCCTGAAAAATGCACTCAGGGCTTCTTCTGTCATCAGGCGTATATCTGGTTTGTCTGATTCCATGATGGTTCAGTTTGTGTGCAAACCTAATCCTTTTTTATTTAAATTATAAATGTTTAACTTCGTAAATTTTAACGAAATTGTATTTAGGCGTAAGTGAATTTATATTGTATAATCATTATTAAAACGGTATTAAAATGATCAAAAAATTAACGAGTGCTTTAGTCGCTTTCTTATTGACTTTTAGCTTTTCCCTGAGAGCAGATGAAGGCATGTGGCTTCTGACCATGCTGGAAAAAATGAACATGGACCGTATGCAGGAAATGGGTCTGAAATTATCCCAAGAGGATATTTACAGCATCAACCAGTCTAGCATCAAAGATGCTGTGGTCAATTTCGGTGGTTTTTGCACCGGTGAGATTGTCTCTGACAAGGGACTCATTTTTACCAACCATCACTGTGGTGAAAGTGCCATCCATGAAGTAAGCACCCAGGAGAACAACTACCTGAAAAACGGATTCTGGACTAAATCTCTGGAAGATGAAATCCCGATTGAAGACCTCCATGTATCTTTCCTGATCCGCATGGAAGATGTGACTGAAAGGGTAACCGAAGCATTGGATGAGGATATGAACGAGAGCGAAAGAGCCCGGAAGATCCGTGAAGTTTCCAGTACCATTGAAGGCGAGGCTACCGAAGGAAACAACTATATTGCCCGGGTTAAGCCTTTTTATCAGGGCAATGAATTTTATCTGATGGTTTATGAGCGCTATAATGATGTAAGGCTTGTAGGAGCTCCTCCCAAATCTATTGGCAATTATGGCGGAGATACGGATAACTGGATGTGGCCAAGGCACACCGGTGATTTTAGCGTATTCAGGGTTTATGCAGGACCGGATGGCGAACCTGCCGAATATTCCGAAGAAAATGTTCCCCTGGAGCCTAAGCATCACTTTCCCATCTCCGTGGGAGGAATGAAGGGAGGCGATTTCTCCATGATCCTGGGATATCCCGGTGGAACCGATCGCTATATGACTTCTTATGGCGTGAAGGAGGCGAAAAATGTTACCAATCCTGCAAGAATAAAGGTTCGGGAGAAGAAGCTTGAGATTATGGAGGAGGCCATGAACTCAAGTGAAGAGTTAGAACTGAAATATTCCTCCAAACATTCGGGCACCAGCAATTATTATAAATATAGCATTGGTCAGAATGAGGGGCTTAAAAGACTTGATGTAATAAAAGAAAGACAAAAACTTGAAGATCAGTTCAGAGACTGGGTTGATCAGAGAAGATCAAGAAGAAAGAAATACGGAGAAACCCTGCAGATGATAAAAGAAGCTTATAAAAAAAGAAAGCCGTATTATAAGACATTCCAGTATATGAACGAAGCCATCCTTCGGGGCGCTGAAATCCTCCCATTCAGTTCAAGATTTAGAGGTCTCCACAGCGTGCTGCAGCGATATCCCGACAGCACTGAAGCCATTCAGGCTGAGGTGGAAAATCTCCGAAGTCGCATTAAAGATTTTTATAAAAATTATCATGCCCCGACGGACAAGAAAATGTTAAGTGCTGTAATAGAGGTTTTTAATGAAAATGTGAAGGATGAGTATAAACCCTCCATATTTAAACGAATAGAAAAACTCTATGACGGTGATTTTGATAAATACGCTGACATTGTGTTTGATAACTCCATGTTTGTTTCCTTGAACAGGGTAAATGACTTTCTTGACGATCCCACGCTGGAAGCACTGGAGAATGACCCCGCTTTTGATGCCATGACGTCTGTCAGAAATAAGCTTATGGATATCCGGAAAATCTACCGGAGCTATGCAGATCAGCTGGGTAAAGGACAGCGGCTTTTTATGCAGGGTTTGCGCGAAATGCAGGAAGAGAGGCGATTCTACCCCGATGCCAATTTCACCATGCGCCTTACCTACGGGGATATCAACGACTATTATCCAAGAGATGCAGTGCATTATGATTATTATACCACTTTGGAGGGTGTGATGCAAAAAGAAGATCCTACCAATGAAGAATTCATTGTTGAGGACAAGCTAAAACAGCTTTACAAAAACAAAAATTACGGGCCCTATGGTGAAGACGGTACCATGCGTGTTTGCTTTATCTCCGACAACGACATTACAGGAGGTAATTCAGGAAGCCCTGTGATCAACGGTGAAGGCGAACTGGTTGGTATTGCTTTCGACGGCAACTGGGAAGCCATGACCGGCGATATCAAGTTTGAGCCCAGCCTTCAGCGGACCATAAGCGTGGATATTCGATACGTGCTCTTTGTTATCGATAAATTCGCAGGAGCAGACAGGCTCATTGAGGAGATGGATATTGTTGATCAATGAATAATGAATAAATGCCTAAATCATTGACTGCTTGGGTGATTGTGTGGGAAATTGCATATGGAAAATTGTTAAATTGTTACATTGTCACATTGTAAATAGTTAGCGTATAATAAAATATGTATTTCTAACAGTGTGTCAATGTAACAATTTGACAATGTATTCATTTTACCATTCAAGCATTTATTAAACAGAGAGATATGGCCCATGATATAGTAATCTATACCGACGGTGCGTCTAGGGGAAATCCCGGCCCCGGAGGGTATGGCGTGGTGATGATGTCAGGAAAGCACAGGAAAGAACTTTCCGAAGGTTTCCGAAAGACCACCAACAACCGGATGGAGCTTCTGGCCGTCATCAAAGCGCTTGAACAGATCAAAAAAGAAGGCTCCAATGTTACTTTATATACAGATTCACGCTATGTAGCCGATGCCATTGAGAAAGGCTGGGTCTTCAACTGGGAGAAGAAGCGGTTCAAAAAGAAGAAGAATCCTGATCTGTGGAAACGCTTGCTGGAATTGTACAGAAAACACAACGTAAAATTTTACTGGGTGGAAGCCCATGCGGATATCACAGAGAATGAAAGGTGTGACCGGCTGGCTGTTGAGGCATCTAAAGGAACGAATTTGTCTATAGATCAAAACTATGAGAACGCAGAGAATTCCGAAGGATTTTCTGAGGATTAATCAATATTTTCTGAGGATCTGATTTTTCTGTTGGAAGATTTGCGGTTTGGTCAAAAACTCCTATGTTTCATTGTTATTAATATTTATGGTCAATGTTTCCTGAAAATATTTTGTACGCTCTTGCATTGACTGTCTTTGCCGGTTTGTCAACAGGAATAGGCAGTTTGATTGCTTTCTTTACCAGAACCACCAATACCCGGTTTTTATCTCTGGCACTCGGTTTTTCTGCCGGGGTGATGATTTATGTTTCCATGATCGAGATATTCTTTAAAGCAAAAGAATCCCTGGCAGGAGCATTGGGCAGTCAATTCGGGTACAGCATAACTGTTGTTTCCTTTTTTGGTGGGATTCTGTTTATCGGTTTGATTGACTACCTGATCCCCTCCCGGGAAAATCCCCATGAGGTAAGAATGGTGGAAGAGATGGGGCCGGGCATTTTGGCAAAAGATCCCAGGCTCATGAAAATGGGGCTTTTTACTGCTTTGGCTATTGCCATTCATAATTTTCCCGAAGGACTGGCCACTTTTACTGCTGCCATTAGTGATCCGGCTTTAGGGATAGCTATTGCTGCAGCCATTGCCATTCATAATATCCCGGAGGGGATTGCCGTATCGGTGCCTATATATTACGCTACAGAAAGTAAGAGGAAGGCTTTTATGCATTCCTTTCTATCGGGTCTGGCCGAGCCGCTGGGTGCCCTTATCGGTTACCTGATACTCATGCCTTTCTTAAATCCGGCGGTTTTCGGTATTTTATTCGCAGCCGTTGCCGGGATCATGGTTTTTATATCGCTTGATGAGCTATTGCCCGCTGCCAGGGAGTACGGCAAACATCACTGGTCGATCTACGGGCTCATTGCCGGGATGGCGGTGATGGCCGTCAGTTTGCTTCTCTTTGCATGAAACGTATGTTGTCTCGCGTCTCGGGTTGTATGTAATTGCATTTGGTTTATGGGCCTTAATTCCGGGTTGTCTTTTGTGGTTTAATAATAAAATTGTGCCGTGGCTACAAGACTTTCAAAAAAACTTTATGCCGGTAGATAAAAATGTTCCGGTTTGTTCATTATATAAGGTATGGAATGGCTCCATATTTTTTCTAACCCGAATTATTACAGCACCTTTGTACTTTCGGTCGGCTTCGGCACTTTGACTACCAGTACCCTTAAATCGAAATCGCTTTGGTTGTACCAGCAATGGGGAATTTTGGCGGGGCTGTCGATTAATGTATCGGCTTCCACCTCCTGGGTATCATCACCAATTTCTATGATCCCTTTTCCTTCCAGCACATAGAAGAAAACATCCACCGGGGTGATGTGTCTTTTTAGCTGTTCTCCCGGTTTAAGGGTAATGTGTGTGGCCATGGCATGCTCCGAATCGTAAAGCTTTCTTGCATCTACGCCATG
>CAYNPZ010000076.1:0-17180 GCA_964399175.1 uncultured Bacteroidales bacterium
TTCTCAGGCAATACCGACTTTTTGGAAGCTCAGTTTTTGGGAAATGCTAAATTCTGGAAAGCACAATTTATAAATAATGCCAATTTTATAGGAAGCCACTTTTCAGGATTGGCTAATTTTCTTGTTGCCCGGTTCTCTTATGATGCCAACTTTACAGAAGCCTGTTTCATGGGCAATGCCAATTTTTCGGGAGCCCGCTTTTCCGGCAATACCAAAGCACGTTTTTTGGGAATAACCAATTTCAGGGTAGCTCAGTTTTTGGATGATGCAGAATTCTTTAAAGCCCAGTTTTTGGGAAATACCAACTTTTCAGGAGCTACATTTTCAGGAATAGCAGAATTTTCCGGCGCCACGTTTGCAGGGATCACCGATTTTGCAGAAACCTCCTTTCATCTGTCGGATTTCAGCAACACGGCTTTTGAACCGGAGGCGTGAAAGGGGAGATTGCTATAAAATCTAAAAAATCTTTCTATTCCCTGCTGGCCGACCAGTTTTCGATGACCCTCTCATTCTTACTACGGACCTGCACTTTTCCCTCGATACGACCTTCATTCACCCGGCCATTGTAAACATATTCGGTGCCTGTATTGGTATCCACAGCAGTAAAAGAAATGCGCTCGCCTGTAAGGCTGCTGTTGTTTACCATGAGTTTCCTGTTACCTTTTTTTACAGTAAGCTGGATTTCCTGATATTTTTGCTCAGCACTCATGGTAAATCTTGATCCGTTGGATTGCCAGTTCCACCGGCCGTCAACATCAGCGGGAATCACCCAGTAATAAACGGTATGGGTACTGATGGAAAGGGGTTGCCTCATGGCTGTTTCATCCAGTTTAATATCAATATTGTCCAGTTTAATAGGATTATTGATCATCCAGTCTCCCAGATCAAAATCAGAGGTATCCACCTGAATGGGTTTGTCAATCACCCGGTTTTCCATGATAAAATCCTGATTATTGACGGCTATAGGTTCACTCCGTTTAAAGCCCCGTTCATCAACTTCGATTTTTTTATCCGGTTTCCAATCCCCCATATCAAAATTATGGGATACAATTTTGGTTCCTGGTTCCAGTCTCTCAAGAAGAATAGGCCGTAGCTTGAGATTTACCGAACTTAAAAGATACATGGTGATCACATTGGCACGCGTAAAATCGGTTTTGAAAAGATCCTCCTGCAAAAACATGACCTTATCCTGAACTCCGGCTTCTCTTGCATTTTCCTTAGCTTCACGGATCCGCTCAGGATCCAGGTCAATCCCGTGCCCATAGGCTCCATGTTTGGCAGCGGTAATAATTATGCGGCCATCACCGCAGCCCAGGTCGATGACATAATCATCCGAACCCACATGGGCCACATCCAGCATTTCCTCCACTACATTATGCGGTGTGGAAACGTAAGGTACATCAAGCTCCTGGCCATCTGCACAGGAATACATCATAAAGATAAAGATACCAGCGATCACGATGATTCGGGAACCTGCCAGGTAAGGCAATGAGATCTTAAATGGGTGGCGGAACATTCTTTTTATTTTTTTCGCTTTCATATTCTTATCTTTTATGTTGAATATTTCAGAAACTACAATATTAGCAATCCTCAAGCAAAGATGAAAAACAAATCCAGATAAAAATAAAGGGGAAAATACTGTAATCTATATTTCCCCCTCTTATTATAATAAAATTATTCAGATTATTTCACCTTATGCTTGCTTTCCGATTTGATCAGCTTTCGTATTCGTTCGGCGATGCCCTCAGCGTCGATCCCCTGTTCCGCCAATAACTCATCCGGTTTACCCGAATGCGGAAGTCTGGTCACAGCCTGGGAATAAACGTGGATGTCCTGTCCTACAGCCGATGCTACTGCTTCACCCATTCCGCCTTCCGGATAATGGTCTTCCACGGTAAGAATAAAGGATGCATTCTTCGAAGCATCAACTATTCCTTCTTTATCAACCGGTTTTACAGAATAAATATCCATTACACCGGCTGAGATTCCTTCTTTCTGAAGTATTTCCTGTGCCTTAAGTGCTTCAGATACCGTAATGCCTGTTGCCAGGATCATTACAGAATCATCATCAGATTGTCGGAGCACTTTGGATCCACCGATCTCAAAATTTTCTGAAGCATCGTAAATAACGGGTGTCTTACTACGAATGGTCCGCATGTAAGATATTCCGTCATAGGTATTCATCGAAGCAGTGAGCTTTTCGGCCGATACCGGATCGGCAGGAGAAAGCACCACGCTGCTATAGAGCGAGCGCATCATGGCAAAATCCTCCAGGCCCATTTGAGAAGGACCGTCTTCCCCTATGGATACCCCAGTATGAGAACCACACAGTTTCAAATCGGCCTGAGAATAGGAAGCCATACGGATCTGATCGTGAGCACGGGTGAGAAATGCAGCAAAAGTAGCCACATAAGGTCTTTTACCCCTTGCCTGCAATCCGGCAGCAAAACCAACCATGTTCTGCTCGGCAATATAGCACTCAACAGATCGCTCCGGGAAACTGTCGAATGAAAACTTGGTCCGGGTGGAGTTTTTCACGTCGCCGTCTAAAACCACGATCTGCTTATCCTGTTCACCCAGCTTCCTGACTGCAGTTCCAAAGGCAGTGCGCGTAGCTTCCTTATCGTCTTTCTGATATTCCGGTTTAACATCAATTTGATCTAAATCTTTCGATGGAATGGGAGAAAGACGAGTCTGATTCTTTGGTGTATAATCAACAGTCTGTAAACGTTTATTAATCTGCTCTCTTGCTTTTACCAGCTCATCTTCAGAAGCTGCCTTACCATGTAGGCCATCAACATTTTCAAGAAAATCGACTCCTTTGCCTTTCACGGTCTTTGCAAGGATCATAGAGGGACGTGGATCTTTTTTGGCGGCTTCAATGGCCTCAGTAATTTCATCTACCGAGTGTCCGTCAATGGTCTGGGTATGCCAGCCGAAGGCTTCCACCTTCTTCTGATATTCTTCAATGTTCCATTCATAGAGTGTTGGACCACTCTGTCCCAGTCGGTTGATATCTACAATTCCGATAACATTATTCAGCTTGAGTGCAGATCCCAGAAGCATGGCTTCCCATATGTTGCCTTCGGCCATCTCACCATCGCCGATAAGCACATATGAATAACGATCAATGGAATCCAGCTTCATGGCCATTCCCAATCCGAGACCTCCGCTTAAACCCTGTCCAAGGGAACCGGTAGCCAAACGAACGCCGGCCAGTTTAGGGACGGGATGGCCTTCCAGAATGCTGTCAAACTTGCGAAGACTCATAATGTCTTCTTTTTTAAGCATTCCTGCCTCATCCATTACAGCATATAATCCCGGGGCACCATGGCCTTTAGACATTACAAAATCATCGCCTTCAAGCGAATTAGGATTATCGGGATCATAAACCATCTGATCGAAATAGAGCACACTTAAGATTTCTGCTGCTGACATGGCAGTGGTTGGATGTCCTGAGCCGGCCTGAGTGGTCATCTCCAGTGATTTCAGACGGATACGGTCGGCTTTATCCTGTAAAAATTCTTCTCTTGCATTCATAAACTAAATTTTAGCGTTCTACAATCCTCCTGTAATCTTTTATATACTGAAATATACCCTGGTATTCAAAACTTATAAATTTAAAAAATTTACAGGAATTTCATATCAATCTTATGTTAACCAACAAAATAAACAAGTAAATTCCCCATTTGTTAACAAAAAAATAATTATACAATGTTTTTCTATTCCCCAATACAAAATATTTTTTCTTTTACCCCTTAATTATACAGGGGTACGAAAAATGTTATCTTTTATATTTCCCTAAAATACCTCTAATTGAAATGGGTTTAAAAATATTTTTATCAATATTTTTTTGAAAATCCCAAATATTTTTTCACTTTTGTTAATTGTATAATTATTCAGGAGGTAGGTAAAATTATTTTACATGTTTTTCAATTTTCAGTCATACACCCAAAAATACAATCCGGTGTATATTAATTTATGACCATCTTTGCTTTGTAATTTTACCGTTTGCTTTACGGTAATCCCTACCCTTTGTATTTATAATACGCATCTATTATAAACAATAAAAACTATTGTCTATGCTTCAATGGCCGAAAAACAACGACGCACTTGGTACATTAAACCGAGGTATTCCTGCGGAATCAGGATTATGTACATTATGTAATTCCGACTGCAAAGGAAAATGTGAAACCTGGATGGCTTCACTCCAGGGAAGAAAAATGCTCTATCCCAGAGATTTTGGGAAAACCACTTCAGGTGCAAACAATGTTACTTCAGTAGGCATTGGATATCATGGCCTGCGCGTTCATGGCTATGCCTATGGAGTACAGGGAGTTGAACCTCCTTTAACCAACAAGCCTGATGATTGTCTTTTTACCAATGTAAATGTGGAATCGTCATTTGGAAATGAAGTAAAAACCAAAACCCGCATGCCCATAATGACAGGCGCATTGGGTTCCACCTTTGTAGCCGCAAAATACTGGAATTCTTTTTCCATAGGTGCAGCACTTTGTGGTATTCCCATTGTTGTGGGGGAGAATGTTGTAGGAGTTGACAGAAAGTCCGAACTACATGGTGGCAAAATTATATCCGCTCCCGAAATGGATCGCCGTATTCAGACCTATCAGCGGTACTATGACGGTTACGGAGCCATCATCGTACAGTTGAATGTGGAGGACACAGCCAATGGTGTTGCCGAATATATCATTGAAAACTATGGCAACGATGTGATCATTGAATTGAAGTGGGGACAGGGCGCCAAAGATATTGGCGGAGAAATCCAGGTTAATAGCATTGAATATGCCCAGTTCCTGAAAGACCGGGGCTACCTGGTAGATCCCGATCCGTATGATCCCACGGTCCAAACAGCATTCGAGTCCAGGGCCATAACTTCTTTTGCCCGTCACAGCCGTCTGGGAGCAACCGAAGCCAATGATCCTGAGCAGGTCAGGAAAGCCTTCATGGATTCCGTTGCTTATCTGAGAAAACTCGGATTCAACAGGATTACCCTGAAAACCGGCGCCTACGATATGGAAGCGCTGGCAATGGCCATACGTTTCGCAACAGATGCCAAACTCGATCTGCTTACCATCGACGGAGCAGGCGGCGGAACAGGGATGAGCCCCTGGAATATGATGCAGCACTGGGGTGTTCCTTCTGTGGCACTGCATGCTAAAGCATACGAATATAGCCAACTGCTGGAGGAAAAAGGCATGAAAGTACCCGACCTATCATTTGCCGGCGGATTCGCCCGTGAAGATCACATATTTAAAGCCATTGCGCTGGGTTCACCCTTTACGAAAATGGTTTGTCTCGGACGTGCGGCTATGATCCCGGGCTTTTTAGGCAGCAATATTGAAGGAGTATTCAAACCCGAACGCCGCCATGAGCTCCATGGTCACTGGGAGGAACTTCCGGTGAACGTAGCCAAAATAGGTAAATACCCGGAAGAAATATTTGCCGGTTGGGAACCCATTAAGAAAAAAGTTGGTAAGGACGAACTGAAAAATATACCTTATGGCGCAATAGCTATGTACGGATACGCGGATAAACTCACCGGCGGACTACAACAGTTGATGGCAGGAGCAAGAAAATTCAATCTAAATGAAATCCATCGGAACGATTTGATTGCTTCGAACAGAGAAACGGAGGAAGTTACAGGCATCCCGTTTATGACAGATGCCAAGGATGAAAAAGCCAAACAAATACTCAACGCTTAGTCCATCATTGTCCTTGGTGCAAAGCCTTCTTGACTTTTATAAGTTAAGTAGGCTTTTTTTATCTTCTCCTGATTCGATGTGATCTAATGGGTAGAAGTTGGATCAGACAACAGACATTTAAATAAGATTCAGGAGTTGCAAGTCTTAAAATAAAATTTTATTTTTGAAATATTCACAGATCCATTTAAGGATTCACTGTAAAAGCATCTGATATAGTCATCAAACGATTAAAATCCATTCCATTATGAAAAGAAGAACATTCTTAAAAGACGTTGCAATTGGAAGTTTACTAGCCAATTTGCCTTTTTCATGGGCGTTTTCAAAGGAAAAACGAACACAAAAATTCCCGATTCCCCGGAGAGAACTGGCCAACAAGGGAGACATGCTTTCGATGATCGGATTCGGTGGCATTTTGCTTAACGAGAATGGCCAGAAATTTGCAAACGAAACCATAGCCAAAGCTGTGGATGCAGGAATAAATTACTTCGATGTTGCTCCAACATACGGAAATGCACAGGATTTAATGGGGCCTGCACTCGAGTCCTACAGAAAAGATTGTTTTCTGGCCTGTAAAACAGGACAATGGGATAAGAAAAAAGCAGAAGAAGAACTCCATGGATCACTTAAAGCCCTGAGAACGGATCATTTCGATCTTTATCAACTACATGCCATCTCCAGCAAGGAGGATGTGGATAAAGCATTTGCTCCGAACGGGGCCATGGAACTATTCGAAAAAGCAAAAAAAGAAGGTAAAATCCGATACATTGGATTTTCAGCCCATTCTCAGGAGGCAGCCCTGTATGCAATGGATCAGTATGACTTTGACACCATTTTGTTCCCCTTAAATTTTGTCTGCTGGTATCATGGCGATTTTGGGCCGAAAGCTTACGAAAAAGCCAAAGAAAAAAACATGGGAATCCTGGCGTTAAAATCCATGGCCAAAACCCGTTTAGACAAGGGCGAAGACCAGCTTTACAAGAATATCTGGTACAGGCCCATTGAAAACACAAGCCTTTCGCATCAAGCATTACGATTTACCCTCTCAAAGGATATTACTGCTGCCATTCCTCCGGGAGACAGCAAGTTCCTTTTCCGTGCCATCGAGCATGTCAGTGAGTTTGAAGCTTTAACTCAGGAAGAAGACAATTATTTACAGGAAGTGGCCGGGGTAACCGATCCGATCTTTAAGGCATAATACAAGCAAAAAATATTCCTGTAAATAACCGGATTACAAATAAGAATTTAAAATTTAAGGCAACCCTGAACACACTGGGTTGCCTTAAATTTATTATGAGATATTACCTTTTGGCAGAGATCTATACGAGAAACTCGTCAGGAACATCCGCTATTCTGGATATATCCGCAATCTTTTCCGGCACATTGAAACCCTTCGGGCAATTCACGGTGCATTGATTGCAATTTCCACAAGGATTTCCAGTGATCCCCGATTCTTCTAATTCCTGTTTTGCCTTAAGGGTCTCCCTGTATCCATGCGCATACATATAAGCACGCATCATATCCGGTATGGGAATATCTTTCGGGCATGCTTTCATGCATTCCTTACAACCGTCACAATAGAGCCCTTCAGTAGATTTAGCGGCATAAAGAAGGAAATCTTTATCCTCACTGCTCAGGCTTAAGTCGTTCATAACGGCCATGTTCTCATCGAGTTCCTCAAAAGCGGTAATACCAGGAATGGAAGTATGAATATGGGGATTGTTCAGAGCCCATTTCAAGGCTGCCTGGTACTTCATCTTCTGATTTTCGCCCTTACCTATCTTTCCGCCAGCCATTGTTTTCATTGCGACAATTCCCAGTCCGGCTTTAGAAGCTTCCTCAATCCTTTGGAGGATCTTATCTCTGTGATTCTGCTTAAAATTAATGGCTGTAAGTACTACCTCATAGACACCGCTGTCGGTAGCTGCCTTAATAACCTCGTGCTCATTGCTATGGGTAGTTACTCCGATGTGTTTAGCCTTACCTTCTTTCTTGGCTGTCTGGAGAGCATCAAGGATGGGTTCATAAAGTACGGTCTCCCGCCTTGATAATGAATGAAAATAAAGAATATCCACATAATCCATTTGCAACCTTTTCAGGCTAGTATCCAGCTTATCCATGAAGTATTTTTTGGAAAAACCAGGTACCAGCTCTCCGGTTTTCTCATCCTTCTCCTCACCCGGTTCGGGTATCTTGGTTGCAATGGTGAATGAATCACGGGGATAGTTTTTTAATACTTCACCTAGCATCTTCTCGTTGTTACCCTTCTGATACTTATGAGCCGTGTCAAAATGTTCGACGCCTGCATCCATTGCGGCTTTCACCAGATTCGGGTTATCTGCCCGCATCACCCCGAAGCTAACCACAGGCAATTCTATTCCTGTATTACCAAGCTTCCTTTTGACGATCTTATTCTTATTCCCTGCCAGATGCAAGGACTGCTCTTTCTCAGCTCCTGTTAAACGATTACCCACGAAGGCTCCTGCCGTTCCCAGTAAGGAGGTTTTCAGAAAATTCCTTCTGTTTAATGCATTGTTTTTCATAGGCCCCTCTTTTTATTTAAGTTGTGAAAAGTAGTAAAAATTATGCAAACAGCAAAATTAAAGATATTTAATTCCAAAATTCTTCCAGATTGAGAAATTGCTTCAGATAATCTAAAACAGCTTCATTCCCTTTCAGGGCATCCTCCGGTCCGGGGTGTTCCTCTGAATAAACCTCCAGTTGATTTTGGGGCAATACAGTAACAAAATCTTCATCAACTGAGGGATTGAACATCACTCTATTCGTATTCAGGTCCAGATAATTAGCAAAAAAAGGATAGATGTATTTACGTTTGGAATATCCGTAATCATGGGCCTGAGCACCCAAATGAAAATTTTTTACTTTATGTTCGGCATTGTATTGTTTGTAAACTTTTTGTATATAAGGGTATTCAATCTGCGGAGTGTTGCGGGTCCAGTCATTGCCATCCGAAATGAGCAGCATAGGCCTGGGAGCACACAGCGCTGCAATTTCCACATTATTCGTCTGGTGATGACGGCTTTTATGAATAGGCATGCCGCTTTCACACACACAACCACCGAAAAAATGGGCAGAAACCATCACTGCTGGCGCCGAAACCTTTATTCGCTCATCAATTGCAGTTAGAACAAAGGTTTGTGTACCCCCTCCGGAAGCTCCGGTCATTCCAATTCTGCTTTCATCCACATCCGGACGTGACAACAGATATTCAAGCACTCGTCTGCTGTTCCACGTCTGAAGAAGGAGGGCTATTGGTATCTCATGGTTAACCTGGTGACTGTCGCCGTAACCTACCATATCATAAGCAAAAACAACTGATCCCATCCTGGCCAGCGTGGCACAGCGTTTTTGCATAGATGGACGGTATCGTCCATAATTCCCTTCTTCATTCCAATGACCATGTGGGCAAAGAATTCCAGCCTTTTTCCCTTCTGAATTTACAGGCCGGTAAAGATTACCGGTAATATAAAACCCCGGAAAGCTTTCTATAACAATATTTTCCACAATATATCCGTCAAAAACACGGGTATTTGTGATACGTGCATTGAAATTTCCTTCTATTTCCGGCATCTGGTCCAGCTTCATTCCCTCAATGATCCCGTTTCTTATCATTTCTGCCCGGGATTCCCAGGATCCCCTGTCCTCCCAGGTGTTTTCAAATTGCTTCATCATTTGGTTGGCTTCGTCTTCGCTCCAGTGATGACCCACACATAACATATCCTCCTGTGCATCCGTACTGATATTGAAACAAACCAGCATCGCAAGCATCAAAAAGCCATAGATTTTAATTTTTTTCATAAGATTTGATTTTTGGTCAATATGGAAATTTTTACTTAGAAATACAAATGAAGTAAGGATGAAATCTGAGAGCGAAATAATCACTTGCTGTATTTAATTCTTTAGCAGTGGATAATTATGGAAGCAACAAAGACCCCTGTTTGCGATTCTAAAAATAATATATTATGTTTGGAAGGAATTCTTGAGTGATTCACTGGAAATTCATAAATAATATGTAATCAAAAATTTAACATTGTATAACCTAATTTTATAGCTATGGAAAACAGTATTTCACGACGCAGCTTTTTACAGAAATCCCTTGTTGGAACCGCCGGATTGTTATCAATGCCATTTCTGAGCGGTTTTAAATTTTCCCCAAATGATACAATTCGCCTTGGAATAATAGGTCTTGGCCGGCAGGGAACCGGTCTGATGCGTAATTTCATGCAGATGAATGGAGTGAAAGTTGTTGCCGTATCCGATGTATATGGCATCAAACGAAAGCGTGCCGAAAAGATCCTGAGAGACTATTACTTCAAAAAGGGAGAAAACACCGATATTACTGCTTATGAACACTACCGGGATCTTCTGGCCCGCAAGGATATTGATGCTGTTGTGAATGCTACTCCTGATCACTGGCATGCACTGATTACCATTGATGCCTGTAAGGCAGGAAAGGATATTTATCAGGAAAAGCCTTTGACCTTTACCATCAAGGAAGGGAAAGCTGTTGTGCATGCAGTACGAAGCCACCGCAGAGTGCTGGCAGTAGGCAGCCAGCAGCGTTCAGACCCGAATTTTCAGCATGCCGTAAAAATGGTTCACAAAGGCGCCATTGGGAAACTGGAAAAGGTAAGCGCCAACGTGGGACCTTTTCCCGATCCATACAATTTACCCTTAAAGCCGGTACCACGCGACCTCAACTGGGAGCTGTGGCTTGGACCCAACCCTTATGTTCATTATAATCCTCAACTTGCCCCACCAATATCTCTTGATCCGCCCCAAAACGAAAGCTATTGGGCTAAATGGCGATACTTCAAGGAAACAGGCGGCGGCTTTATAACCGACTGGGGTGCCCATAACTTCGATATTGGCCAGTGGGGACTGGCGAAAGGTGGCCCCGTCAAGATTATTCCGCCGGGATATAACGGAACAGAGAACCTGACATACGTATACGATAATGGCATAGAAATGGTCAATGAGGAATGGCAGGAAAGAAAGGGTGTAAAATTCTGGGGATCCGACGGATGGATTGAAGTAGACCGTTCGGGTTACAATGCATCTGACAAAGAATTAATGCCATCGGCAAAAAAAGAAGGAGAAGAAGATGTACCCTATGAAATGGGATTATCGCACCTGGGAAATTTCATACACGCCCTACGAAATCGCAAAGACCCCATTGTTCCGGTAGAGATAGGACACCGTACATGTACAACATGTTTGCTGGGCCTTATAGCAAACAGACTTGGAAGACCTGTTAACTGGGATCCATCAACCATGTACTTTGTGGATGATCCGGAGGCAGAAAAACATTATCATAGAGATTATCGCGACGGATACAGGCTATAATTAAACCAAACCAAGGTGACTGATGTTTAAAAACAAAAACAAAGAACTATGAAAAAGAATGCCTTCTCCCGTAGAAAATTTATAAAAACAATGGCTGCAGCAGGTGCTGGTAGCCTGGTAATGAAAAATTCCCTTTTTGCCAATCCATCGGTGGTGAATAAAAAACCCACCCTTCAGGGAAAGAAAGTATTATGGGTGTATGGCGGATGGGAAGGACATGACCCCAAAAAATGCACCGATCTTTTCATCCCGTGGATGCGTGAAGAAGGTGCCGAAGTAACTGTTTCTGATACCCTTGACAGTTACCTGGATGAGGAGCTCATGTCTTCTGTTGATATGATCGTACAGATCATGACCATGAGTGATATTACCAGGGATCAGGAGCAGATGCTGCTAAAGACCATAAAAAGCGGAACCGGCCTTGCAGGCTGGCATGGCGGTCTTGGAGATGCCTTCAGAACCCGTGTTCAATACCAATTCATGGTTGGTGGCCAATGGGTAGCCCATCCGGGGGGTGTCATAGACTACAGAGTGAACATTAAAGATCATGAAGATCCGGTAACCAAAGGCCTTCAGGATTTTGACATGCATTCCGAGCAATATTACATGCAGGTGGATCCCAACGTAAAAGTGCTGGCTACAACCACCTATAACGACAAGCATGCTTACTGGATCGACGGATGCGTGATGCCGGTGGTCTGGAAAAAATATTATGGCAAGGGCAGAGTATTTTACTCATCACTGGGCCATGTAGTCGATGATTTCGAAGTTCCTCAGGCGCTTGAAATACAGAAACGGGGCTTCAGGTGGGCTGCAGAGAGCAAATATATGGCCTTCGAGAATTGGATAACTCCGGTATACGGATAAAGACATAATAAGGCTGCTATAAATTTAAGGAATCATGCACATCCATTCTGAAGTTTACCTGCATGCCATATTGGTTGTGGATAAACAAAGCTGCAATCTACCACAGGAAAGGCTTTCCAGTCAATTCCAATATGTCAGACAATCTTTTGAAAATCTTAATTCAAAAGTTTTGGCAATAAACAGCCAGGCAGATCATGTACATATCCTGTTCAAACAAAATCCATCCATCAGTCTGGATGAATTGTTAAAGCGGGTACGTTTAAGTTCTGCATGGTCACTCAACAATCACCTTTTGACCGAAAAACGGTTTGCCTGGAAAAATACTTATTATGCCTTTACCATTGGTGGAGAGGAAATCGGAGAACATAAGGAATATATAGAATGCCAGGAAGAGATACATCTTTCCCTTTCAACCGATGAAGAGCTTCAAAAACTTATCGAAGAATATCAACTGAAATACGACGGAGATAAACCGGAAGATCTCGATGAGGACGCTTATAATTAATATAAACCGTTAAAATTCAACATGCCGTTCGAAGCAACAGAAGGGTATTGGCCGTAGGGAGCCAGCAGCGTTCTGATTCGAATTTTCAACATGCAGTAAAAATGGTCAGAAAAGGAGCCATTGGAAAACTGCAAAAAGTTGACATCAATATAGGGGATTTTCCGAAACCATATGATCTTCCGGTTGAAACTGGCCACAGAACCTGCGTTACATGCTTATTAGGTCTCATCTCCAACGAATTGGAAAGACCTATAAAATGGGATCCTGCAACTCAATATTTTGTAAACGACTCGGAGGCAGAAAAGCATTATCACAGGGACTACAGAGATGGCTACAAGCTTTAACCAAAAAACAAGAAGATTTCTTATAGATTGAAAGGAAGCCGGATATAAATACGCTGATGTATCTTTTAAAGGCACCATTATAACGAAAAATAACCCAGAAATAAACCGGTAATTCCGGTTTATTTTTGTAATATTGCCTTCCGTTTGATCATGATAGATCAATGTATTAGAGCACAAAAAAACAATACTGAAGAACTATGCTGAAGAAATTATGGAAAACCATTAAAGAGCACCGGATGAAGCTGGCCAGTGCCTTGTTAATTGGTTTGTTAATCGGTGGAGGCGTTATCTATACCATTGAAGAGAAACAGGAACAATTCTGGAGGGAAAAATACCTTGAACAGTCAAAAAGCAACGATTCCCTGAGGGTACAAATGGAACAGCTTAATAAAGAAAACGAGTTGCTTACCCAGAAAAACCAGGATCTCAAAGATGCTTTGGGTGTAACCATTCTCTCCAGCATCCGTTCAAATTTTTATGATCTGAAGGCCATGAAATCCAAAAATTACAACAGACAAATATATTACAATGAGGAAGCCCACAAATCTAACCTGGTGCCCAAGGAAATAGGTGAAAAGTGGAATTTAAACGTTTTTAGTGATAGATATCAGAAGCAGTTGAACCGATTGATGGATACCATTGCAAAGAAAGAAAACGAACAGAACTGAATAGTCTGGAAATATTGTAAAAGCAGGTACATCTTCTTAACTCAGAAAAACTGGAAATCCTTCCGCATTCATAAACTTCACTACGTTCGTTAATGAATAGGTTACAGCTCTTCAAACATTTCAACCTCTATTTTGTATAAAACACTTAAAATATTGGCTTATGAAATACTGGATAATCACATTGCTTCTGTTATTGATGTCAATATCTTCCTATTCGCAGATTAAAGGAAAGGTATATGATTCGGAAAACAATCTTCCGCTCGGAAATGTCGAACTCATCCAGAGCGGCAGATTAATCACCATTACAAATGCCAATGGCCGGTTCACTCTTCCCCATTCCTTAGTTTCCGACACCATAACCTTCAGAAGGCTGGGTTATCAATCCAAAAAGGTTCTGATTGCAGATACGGATTCCCTTCTCATGATCAATATGGAAACCGAAAATATTGAGATGGCGGATGTGGTTATCAGGGGTTACAATACCTCACAAAAAGCATTCAACGCATCCGGCGCATTAGATGTTATCAGTGCCAAACAGTTAAGAAAACTTTCAAGTACTTCTCCGGTTCCTGTACTCAACAGTGTTCCGGGATTATACATGCACAGCGGTGCCAGAAATACCAATCGCATAACCATGCGCGGAATAGGCTCCAGAAGCATGTACACCACAACGAAGATTAAAGCTTACCTGAATGCTATTCCAATTACTTCAGGAATCGGTGAGACCACACTTGAAGATCTCGATCTGGATATGGTGGATCGAATCACCGTAATGAAAGGTCCCTCCTCCACCGTTTATGGCGCCCCACTGGGCGGTACGATACTCTATAAGATTGGTATGCCTTCAGTTACGGGCACATCTGTAAGGCAGGAACTTACGCTGGGATCACACAATATGCTGAAAAATTCTACGCTTTTTAGCTGGAAAGATGAGGACACAGGTTTAAAGCTTGCATACAACAAGCTCAGGGACGATGGTTTTAGAGAAAATGACAATTACAGGAGGGATGGATTAACCGGCATCGTGAGACATCAGGTTAATGAAAATTTTGACATTACCTACCTGGGCCGTTTTCACGATCTGAAAGCCTATATCCCCAGCTCAATCAGCAGGGAAACCTTTCAGAACAATCCGGAATCCGCTGCTGATAACTGGAAATCAGTGAACGGAAATGAAACATACCAAAAAATTCTGAATGGTTTGTCATTCAATATAGATCTAAGTGAAGACTTTCGTAATGAAACCAGTATATTCCTGAAACATTACAAGGGAAAGGAAATACGGCCATTCAATATTCTTGATGACCGCACGGTCACATCAGGGGGAAGGACCCTTTTTGAATGGAACAGGGAATGGAATTCCTGGCAACTGAACTCCCAGGCCGGGTATGAATTTTTTCATGAGTCCTACGATTGGAATATATATGAAACTCTGTCGGAGGGGCGACAAGGTGGCTTACTCAATAAAAATGAACAAATCAGGCTTCAGCAAAACCTGTTCGGAACTTTAGAAGCACAATACGGACCATTCGGAGTCAGTGGCGGAATCAACCTGAACAGAACAAGCTATACATACAAAGATCTTCAACCTGATGACGTTGACCATTCCGATGAGAAGGATTACCAATGGATTTTCTCCCCCCGCATTTCACTGACCTATCAGCTATCAGATAAATTGATATTCTTTGGATCCCTGAGTCATGGATTCTCAGCTCCCTCTTATGAAGAAGCATTAAACGCGCAGGGTTTTGTAGATGGAAGCATTGAACCGGAAACAGGATGGAACCGGGAAATAGGGATCCGGGGCAGATTCTGGGACAACAGGTTGTTTTTTAAATCTTCAGCCTATTCAATTGCAGTAAACGATTTGCTGGTTACCCGACGACCTGCAGAAGATGAATTCTATAAGGTAAATGCTGGAAAGACGCTTAACAAAGGTATAGAAGCCATGGGCAGAATTCAGTGGCTGCAGGGATCCATGATAAGCAGCACTGCAAATATCACTTATACCTATACATATTATAAATTCAAAGATTTCACTGAAGAAGGGAATGAGTATTCCGGGAATTACCTCCCCGGCATCCCTCAGCATAAAATTTCCGTTGAGATTGATGCGAATCTCCCTTATGGCAGTTATATTGAAGCCCATTGGATGGGTGTGGATGAAATGCCTATGAATGATGCCAATACTCTGTATTCAGAGCCATATTCAAGGCTTAATCTAAAGGTTGGATTAAGACGGTCAATGGGATCCGGTTGGTGGTTTGATTTGTATGGGGGAATGCAAAATGCAACCGACAACCATTATGCCTCCATGGTCCTGATCAATGCACCTTCATATGGAGGCGCCGCTCCCCGTTATTATTACCCGGCAGAACCCAGGAATTATTTTGGAGGTATTTCAGTGCGATATGCCTTTTAATTAAAAGAAAACTTCCTGCCGGATATCAAAGGGATCAATGCCGCCTGATTCAAGATATTCCGTTACCTCATCGATCATGGCGGAATTTCCGCACAGATAATAAATGGATTCCGCATCGATGATGTTGTGTTCTTTCATATATTCCGTTACCCTTCCGCAGAAATCTCCTCTGTCGTCTCGGCTGGTGCAAATAATTCTCCTTTCATCCGGTATCTGTTTATACCTGTAGGCTTCAAAAACATTTCGCACTCCATGTAATAACGTATAGTTAATATGGGAATATGACCCGATAAAGCTAAGAAAGGGGGATATTCCGACGCCGGTGGCAATAAAATAATAATGATACTGATGTATTTCTTCCGGGCGCATGGTGAAAAACCCATAAGGACCTTCTACGTTCACATAATCTCCTTTCTGCAGATAACTCAGGCGGGGTGTAAAAATACCCTCCCAGACCAACCTGATCAGTACTTCAACATGATCATCCTCTAAACCGCTGCATATGGAATATTCCCGCCTTTCATCTCCTTCCTGCAACACAAGATACTGTCCAGGCAGGAATTGTAGTCCTTTTCGTTCAAAACGGAGAATGAATGTATTATTGGTTAGCCATTCCTTCGACAGAACCCTAACCTGGTGATTTGTGGCTTGTTTTTCTTTTTCTTTTGGCATATACGTGTTTTTCTGCATGATAGGAGGACCGTACAAGAGGACTGCTTTCAACAGCAGCAAAGCCCCTTTTCAAGGCTTTTTCACGGTACATATTAAAGCTATCAGGATGCACATACTCCTGAACTTTTTCCAGATGACTGTCGGGCTGAAGATACTGACCAATGGTCAAAACATCACATCACAAAACCGACAATTCCTTGTACATTTCTCGCCCAGGATCATAAAACTAGCGGTTCCCGCACTCCAGCATTCTCCCCTGTTTGGACAATTCCCTGAAGTGCAAATCGTGTTGAGATTGTTCTCTTCTATGGTGTGCTTAACTTTTGAATACTTTTCCCCATGGGGCAATGGTGATTTCAACCAATCGGGCAGCCTTCTGTTTTTCTGTTTATTTTGGTCTTCCATAGGATTATTGAGTTTTCCCAAAGATAAAAAAACTCAGTTTTTATTTAGATTGATTAAAAATAAAATATTGAAAAATTCATCCTGTTATAAACCAACAGAAAAAGAAAAAATGAACAAAAGGGGGTTCTTTCAATTGAGTGATTGTATTAAATCACCCAATTCCCATATCCACCTATTGGCTTTTAGGAAGAATATCCACATTAAATGCCT
>CAYNPZ010000077.1:0-17075 GCA_964399175.1 uncultured Bacteroidales bacterium
CAGGGGAGATTCATCGAGCCCTCCACCGATCAGCACTACGCCTTTTTCATTGAGCATTTCCTGCAATTCCTTTGCCTGAAATTGCTTTTTTGCCTGGCTACGCGACATGACCCTTCCTGCACCATGGGCAGCGGAATTGAGTGTTTCTGCATTGCCTTTTCCGCGCACCAGATAACCCGGTGAAGCCATGGAACCCGGGATGATGCCCAAAACATCCTTATGGGCAGGGGTAGCTCCTTTCCTGTGGATGATCGCCGTTACCCCGGAAAAAAGTTTTTCTTTCCAGGCAAAATTGTGATGGTTCTCTATCATGGCCAGTGGTTTATTTCCAAGTGCTTCTGTTAGTTTTCCATGGATCACATGGTGGTTGGCAGCTGAATAATCCCCGGCCCAGTTCATGGCCTTCCAGTATTCAATGCCTTCCTCCCTGGAAAGATCAAGCCATGCCAAAGCCCTGGCTCCTTTTGGAAGATCACACTTGTCCATGGCTATCTTTGTATAATGCCTGGCAATTTCAGCCCCTGGTCCCCTGGATCCTGAGTGGGAGAGGATGGCAAAATACTTTCCGGGGTGCAAATCTTGTTCAGGGATATAGGCCTTGATCTCCAAAATCCCGATGTCAACAAAATGATTGCCATGGCCGGAAGAGCCCAGTTGGTCATGGGCTTTCTTTTTCAATGTTCGCAGAAATCCAATTTCGTTTAATTCTGAACGCTCAAGAATGGGATGATTTTTTGGCCCTTTAAATTCGGCATTTCCGAAACGGGTATTTTCGGTAAGCAGGTTTTTCAGACGGGTTTCATTCTTTTGGACCTGATCCACATTCAAATCATAGATAGACATGCACATTCTGCATCCAATATCCATACCCACCCCATAGGGAATCACCTCGTTTTTGGTAGCCAGCACGCCACCGATGGGCAATCCATAGCCCTGATGAGCATCAGGCATAAGCGCTCCCTGGAGGGATATAGGAAGCTGCATGGCTGTTGTCATCTGGTCCAGGGCACCCTTTTCAATACCTTCTTTACCGTATATTTTGTAAGGTTTCTGTGGATCAAGATTGACCGATATCTTTTTTTGGGATTTTGACTTTTCGTGAAGCACTTCTGCTATTTTCCCAAGCTGGGGATGGTTGATGAATTTGCCGGGATTCTTGTGTACCTTTTTTAATATTTCCAGGGCCTCCTCCTTGCTTTGGTGTTTGTAGTACTTAAGCATGATGTTCTTGGCCACACTCATGGCACGGTCATCGGCAAAGCCGATCCTTTGCAGATCCTTCCCGCGCAAGTTTAGTTTACTCATGGTTTTCTGAAATAACTTGGTTCAAATGATTATGATTTAATACCTATTAATTGGCCTTCAATTACAAAGATTGAATGATTGAATGATTGAATGGGAACATAGTTTATTGTTAAATTGTTGAAAGAAATCATGGGCAAAGGCTAAGTAAAGAGCATGTTCAGGTTTTGCCCACTGTTTCCCTTTGAACATCTTAAATTTCTGCGAAAACAACCGAATGACAATGAATGACAACAAATGACCATAAAACTTGTCCGGCTTTTGACGGATGACAATTTAAAATACCTTCTAGCTGTATCTTTTCTGTTTAGGTGAAAATCAACTCATAACTTATTTATTCTCAGAATACATCCTCTATCTCAAACTTCATGTTATTGAACTCAAAGGTGTCTCCCTTTTTCAATCCTTCCATGGCTTTATAAATGGGTACGTCCTTAGAGATGACATAATAGGTGTCGCCATTGACCTCCACTTTACCCAGGCCCAGGGCAATGAACATCTTTTGTCTGTTGGTGATCACCACTGCCCCGAATTCTACTTTATCTTCAAGCCCGTCAAAGGATACTTTCTTCAATATGTGTATATCATCGACTGCCTTCTGAAGCTGTTCGGCGTATATATCCCGCTCTCTAAGAAGCTCAGAACGCGAACCGTCAAAAACGTCATGCTCCTGCTCGGCCTCATTGGCATCAATCTGTATCTCATTCATGGTTTTTCTTGCAGTCTCAGCATTGTTTTCAAGGAATTCCAGGCATTTATTATAAATATTCCTTTTCTGTCCCAGCTTCTCTTTTTTATTCTTATCCATACCATTTCTCTGTTTTGTTTGACAATTGTTGCATCTCCAGCAGCATTTAAATGATTTACAATTTATAAAAAAAATTTATGAAATGAAAGTAATACGAAATTCTCTAAGATGCAAACCGATTATTACAGGTTTTTAACAATTTTATAACAATAGAAATACGATCAATTTTATTATTTTGGTGCCTCAAAATTTTAAAGTCTATGAAAAGAAAAGTCATTCCATTATCAGTTTTGATATTCAGTTTATTGTTATTTAACATCAATGCGGGGCTTTCACAGTCAAAAGCAGACTGGGAAGTAGGTTTTCCCGACGGTTGCACATCCATTACCGCAGGTAAGGATGCCACAGCCGATGGATCTGTTATTACCTCCCACACGGATGACAGTCATCGTACCCGATCCTGGATGGACATTGAACCGCCCCGTGACCACGAATCCGGCGCCACCGTACCCATGTATAAGCGTAAGAATGATTCCACCCTGGCTATGCCTGCGTATAAACATGAACGGATAGGGGAGATACCTCAGGTTGAGCATACCAATGGCTATCTGAATACGGCCTACCCAAGTATGAATGAACATCAGCTGGCCATTGGCGAATCCACTTTCGGAGGAAGAGATGAGCTTCAGTCTGATAAAGGTTTGATCGATTGCCAGCGATTGTGTCAGTTGATGCTTGAGCGCGCATCCACTGCACGTGAAGCCATCAGGCTGGCAGGCAGGCTCACCAAAGAATATGGCTGGAATGATTATGGCGAATGTCTGACCATCGCTGATGAAGAAGAGGTATGGCATTTTGAGATAGTGGGACCGGGCAAAGGTAAAGTCGGTTCCATCTGGGCTGCTCAGAGAGTGCCTGACAATCACATTTCAGTAAATGCCAATGCCTCCAGAATCAGACAGATCAATCCCGACGATCCGGGGCATTATATGGCTTCCGATAACATTAAGGAAGTGGCTAAAGAAAAAGGCTGGTGGGATGAAGAGGAAGGTCCCTTTGAATTTTGCTATGCTTATGCTCCTGACAGCCGGAAATCGGTAGCTTCCCGTAGAAGAGAATGGAGAGTATTTGATCTGCTGGCTCCTTCTCTTGATCTGAGCCCGACTGCAGAGAACTATCCTTTTTCTGTCAAACCTGATGAAAAAGTAAAACTCAGTAATCTGGTTGATGTGTTTAAGGATTACTATCAGGGTACACCCTACGATATGCGCCGCAATACCACATGGGAGAATGAAGAGGGAGAACAGGAGATATCGCCGCTGGCGAACCCCTTTATGCCCTATGATCAGCTGGCCATTGAAGATGTCAGTGGCGGATGGTATCACGTGGATGAAGACAATGATGATATCCGGTTTCTTGGCGAAAGAACCATTGCCCGCTGGTACACCATGTACGGAACGATTATTCAATGCCGCAGCTGGCTGCCGGATGAAGTCGGAGGCGTGGTTTGGCTTGCACAGGATAACATTGCTTCTTCCATTTATATTCCCGTTTTCGCAGGAACAACCCAACTACCCGAGTCTTACAGCACTCCGGGCAGGACCAACGGATTTACGCGAGAATCAGCCTGGTGGGCATTCAACAGACTTGGAACGCTGACTGCCCAACGATGGGGCGATATGCACAAGGACGTAGATGCAGTATGGGATCCCTGGCAGAAAAAGCTGTTTGAACAACAGGAAGAAATTGACAGGAAAGCACAAAAACTGTATGAACAGGATCCTGAAAAAGCAAAAGAATTCCTGACCAAATACACCAACAAATGGGGCAACAAGGTTGTGGAAAAAGCATGGAATCTGGGTGATCAGCTCTGGACCAAATATGATGAACAGTTTTAAGCCGGCATAACACCTGGATCTATTTATAAAATCTTAATTTTGTACGAGGTTGTACAAAAAGTCCTTCGTGCTCTTTGAGAAATTCTTTGACTTACTTTGTGGTTAAATATAAATTGTTAAACCACAAAGTATAACAAAGTACGCGCAAAGGTACACAAAGTAAAGGATGTTTATAAAAATGGACTTTAAAGACTTTTTGGACATCCTCGGATTTTTTTATTTCTGGAAGATTCCTGAAAACAAGATTCCAGAACACTGCATTAAAAAATAGTATATATGAGAGGTTTCGCAAGTGATAACAATTCCGGTGTACATCCTGAAATATTCATTGCTTTGCAGGAAGCAAACAAGGGACATGCCATTGCTTATGGTGACGATCGGTACACCCTGGAGGCACAAGAAAAGTTTAAAGCCATTTTCGGAGAGGAAACCGACATCTATTTTGTTTTTTTAGGTACAGCAGCCAACGTCTTGGGAATTGGGGCCTTTACTCAATCTTATCACTCGGTGATTTGTGCTGAAACCGCCCATATTCAGGAGGACGAGTGTGGAGCTCCGGAAAAATTCAACGGCGTAAAACTCTTACCCGTTGAAACCGAAGATGGAAAACTTACCGTTGAGGGAATCAAAAAACACATCAAAGGCATTGGTTTTGAACATCATTCCCAACCCAGAATTGTATCCATTACTCAGGCTACGGAACTGGGTACTGTTTATACGCAATATGAGATTAAAGCACTTGCCGACTTTGCCCATGAAAACAATATGGTGCTTCATATGGACGGTGCCCGGATTGCAAATGCAGCTGTTACTGTTGGTAAAGGCCTTTGTGAATTCACCAGGGATGCAGGAGTGGATGTGCTTTCTTTCGGCGGCACCAAAAATGGCATGATGTATGGCGAAGCCATCCTGTTCTTTAATAATACGGCAAGGGAAGAATTTAAGTACATTCGCAAACAGGGAATGCAACTGGCCAGCAAAATGCGGTTTATTTCAGCTCAGTTTCTGAGGTATCTTTCCAATAATCTGTGGTATGAAACTGCGGAACACGCCAACAATATGGCCCGGCTTCTTGCTGATGAAGCCTCAAAAATTGAGGGAATTGAAATCACTCAAAAAGTGGAAGCCAATGGGGTTTTTGCAAAGGTTCCCCCCGAAATCATTCCTGAACTGCAGAGCGAATTCCTGTTTTATGTCTGGGATCATGAAAAGTCGGTGGTCCGTTGGATGACCTCATTTGACACCACAGAGCAGGATATTTACGATTTTGTTGAACTGATGAGAAAGCTGACGGGAAAGGCTGAAAACTAGCAGTTAGTTATTAAATTGTTTGACAGGAGTTTGATGTTTGATTGTTTGAGGTTGGAAAGGCCGCAGTTGGTAGTTGAATATATTAATCATTTATTGTCAGGTGGTCATTTAGCATTCAAAAACAGTTAACCCGAAACCCGGGACAATTTTTCCCGCTCTAAGCTCTGCGCTCTATGCTCTTAGCTTCTTCCTGAGACGCGGGACCAGAGACTCGAAACATTTTCACTTTTTGCTCTATGTTCTCATGCCCTGTGCTATCCTCAACCATAAGGAAGGAGTAGTGAGCTATCCCCATAGCTTAGAAAACGGAAATCATTTCTAAGGGCGTAATCATAAATTTTTTTCCAGTCGTCCCCGACAAATGCGGCGATCAGCATCAACAGGGTGCTTTTGGGGAGATGGAAATTGGTTATCATTCCACGCGTGAGGCGAAAATGGTATCCCGGAGTGATCATGATCTGGGTGCTGGTATTGAGATTTTGTTTACCGGTATCCTCCAGGTATTTTCTTATAATCTTCAATGCATCAGGAACCTCCATGTTTTCGGGTAGCTCAAGATGTTCCCACTGATTGAGTCTTATGTTTTCCTCATCCCTCGAACGCTGGTGCATTTTAACCCCGATCCAGTAGAGGCTTTCCAGGGTCCTTACTGAAGTAGTCCCCACTGCTATGATATTTTTATACTGATCGATCAGTTGATCCAAAGTTTCCCGTGATATGGAGAAATGTTCAAGGTGCATGGTATGCTGGCCGGCCGTTTCGGCTTTCACAGGCCGGAAAGTTCCGGCTCCCACATGGAGAGTGAGTTCTGCCTCACGGATCCCTTTTTCTTTCATCTTCCTGAGCACCCGGTCGCTGAAATGCAGACCCGCAGTAGGAGCAGCCACCGACCCTTTGATCCTGGAATATACTGTTTGATACCTTTCCTTATCTATATTTTCGCTTTCTCGTTTCAGATAAGGAGGAATAGGTACTTTTCCTGCATGATCGAGGATTTCTCCGAAGGTAACCGATGCATCATTCCATGAAAACCGGATGATCACATGGTTTTTTTCCCGGCCGATCTTTTGAGCCTTAAGCCGGATATGTTTGTGATCTATAAGTAAGATTTGTTCAATATTTTCTGTTTTCCATTTCTTCAGATTACCAACCATGCATTTCCATCGTACAGAATGGTTTTCCTTAAAAGCTGAAGCGTATTCCGGCGGATCGACAGGCTCGAGGCAAAATATTTCAATGTGAGCACCGGTGGGTTTTTGAAAAAAAAGGCGGGCATATACTACTTTGGCATTGTTAAAAACAAGCAGATCATCGGCTGAAAGATATTGTGGAATATTGCGAAAGCGATCGCTTGTGATTTTACCGGAATCATAAACCAACAACCTGGATTCATCACGATTGGACAAGGGATATTTAGCGATCTGTTCTTCAGGTAAATTATAGTCAAAAGCTTTTACCGATATATTTTTCGGATTCACCATATTCTTATCGTTTGATATGCAAAATTAGTTAATTTTGTCGTTTGCATTTAAAATGCTTGGAAAGCATTCTATTCATAATTGTTTCATTATAAAATATTAAGGAGATGAAATTAAAGGTTGGTGACCAGGTAAAATTTTTAAATGACACGGGTGGAGGAAAAGTAACCGGTGTTATCAACAATGATATGGTCAACGTAATCAATGAGGATGGCTTTGAAGTACCTGTTTTAAAGGAAGAGCTTCTCAAGGTTGATGATGGTGAAAACAAGGCCGGAGAACAATATACATGGGAGGAACATGAAGAAGAAGAGAAGGAACCGGATTATGATGCCTTCGGTGAAGAGGTTCCGGATGCTGAAACACTGAATACAACAGAAGATCCCGGCAATCATGTTTATTTTTCTTTTGTCCCGCTGGATCAGCAAAATCCCGTAAATGATGATCTGGAAGCTTTTCTAATCAATGACAGCAATTATTATTTGCATTATCTGATTTTGCTTAAAAGAGCAAATACCTATGTATATTTTGCTTCTGGTGAGCTGGAGGATAATTCAAAGATCTTCATTAAAACCATAGAAAAAGAGCGGTTGAATGAAATTAAACATTTCCGATTTCAGTTCCTTTTCTATAAAAAGGGATTTTTACCTCCTGTTGACCCACTGGATCTGACCCTTAACCTTCAACCCCAGAAATTTTTCAAATCAAGTACATTCAAGGAAAACGACTTCTTCGAGGAAAATGCATTGCTTATCAAGCTTAAAAAAGAAGAGGAATTCAGGAAAAAGGTCTCAGCCCTTACAGATGATCAGATCAATGAAGTGATCAGAGAAAAGGAAAAGAATGAACTGGAGCATGCAGGTTACAAGCCCCAGGATCAGAAAAATGATACAGAAGAAGTGGACCTTCATATTGAAGAACTGGTAGATAAACCAAAAGAATTATCCAACCAGGAAATGCTCGATATTCAAATGGGTAAATTTCAGACGGCCCTGGAAGGTGCCCTGAAAACACCAAAAACAAAGAAGATCGTTTTCATTCATGGAGTGGGTAACGGGAGATTAAGATACGAATTAAGGAAGTACCTGGACCGCCATTATCCGAATCTCGATTATCAGGACGCTTCCTTTAAAGAGTATGGTTACGGGGCAACTTTGGTTTTTCTCCAAAAATAATAACCAACTCATTTCGTTGAATTATGTAGATATGATGTAGCAGGTTGTTCCATCGTCCCGCCGTGGGCGGGAAGGAAAGTCCGGGCAACACAGAGCACCATGCTTCCGAAAGGGAAGATACCCGCGAGGGTATAGCTCTGGAGCAGAAAATAACTACCTCTTTCATGGATAGAGGAAAAGGTGAAAAGGTGAGGTAAGAGCTCACCAGTATTCCGGGTGACCGGAATAGCTGTCCAGACTCATGGGTTGCAAGACCATGTATACCGGCGTTTGAGGGTTGCTCGCCCGATGCCGGGGGGTAGGTCGCTCAGATAAATGATGGAAATCCGGCCATGCCGATTAACAGAACCTGGCTTACCAACCTGCTGCCTCTTTTTTTTAATTTATTTACCGGATTTTTTGATATTGTACAAATATTCCATTTCCTTTGCAAATAAATATCTTAACCAATACTTTAATAAAAAATTGATTTTATGGCTATTGACAAGCAAAAAGTAGTTTCTGTAACTTACCAGTTAAGTGTGAACGATTTTGACGGTGAAGTGGTAGAAACAGTGGATGAAGAAAAACCTCTGACCTTTCTTTACGGGGTAGGTAACATGCTCGAGAAATTTGAAGAAAACATCAAAGGGTTGAATGAAGGAGATAATTTTAATTTCAAAATACCTTCAGAGGAGGCCTATGGTGAAGCTTCAGATGATGCAATCGTTGAGCTTCCTATAGACACCTTTAAGATCGAGGGTGAAATTGACTACGACCTTTTGAAAGAGGGGAATTATATTCCCATGCAGGATCAGGAAGGCAACAGGCTTGACGGCATCGTGCTGGAAGTGGGAGAAGAAAAGGTAAAAATGGATTTCAACCATCCCCTTGCAGGTGACGATCTGTTTTTTAAGGGTAAGGTACTCTCTGTCAGAGACGCCAGTGATGAAGAAATCAATCAGGGTTACGTCAATGAAGCAGAAGGGATATAAAACGTTTTTGGAATAATTCTTGTGAAAAGATTCCAAATAATCCAAAAACCTAAACTATGAAACGATTTTATCTTATTTTACTGGTAATGCTTTTTACCTTGCCTTCTGCATTCGGACAACTTCAGTTTGGAGTTAAAGGTGGTATTGTCTCGACCTCCAGCAATCTGAATACAAAGTTAACCAATCTGCCTTCAGAGGAGGTTGACTACGACCAGCTTAAGGTTGAGGCCGAGGATTCGAAAGTCGGCTTTCAAGCCGGATTTTTTGGAAGGTTATCCCTTGCTGCTCTTTATGTTCAACCTGAATTGATGTTTACCTCAACCAATTCCAGGGTTAAAGTGACTGAAATTTATGAATCCGACACGGAGGATAATTTTGAGTTGATTAGAAATCAGGAGTTTAAAAAGGTTGATATTCCCATTATGGTGGGCTGGAAATTCGGACCGGCACGGCTGCAGGCGGGGCCGGTAGGGAGCATCATGCTTGATCAGAAGTCCGCTATTGAAGCAGCCGCAGATGCAGAAGAGGAATTCAACGGCGCCACGTGGGGATACCAGGTAGGCCTGGGATTGGATTTACTCAATACCCTGACCCTGGATGCAAAATATGAAGGCAGCTTAAGCAAACTGGGCGAAAGCGTTAAAATAGGAGACAACTCCTATTCAATTGATAACCGGCCCAACCAGTTTATAGTTACTGTCGGTATATTCTTTTAAGAAATATTAAATAAAATTCAACGACTATTGCCTTATTTAAAGCAATAGTCGTTGAATTTATGGACATTGTTAAAAAAAATTAAAATTATACTCCGCAGATAATAACCCACCTATTGTCCCGCTGAGTGTTTCAAAATATTTTTGGAGAGATATATTGTTGGTTCAATTTTAGTATTACATTTGCAGCTCTGTTTTCGGTAAACATTATTAATTGGTAATTGTTTTTTTCCCTCTCGGTATTTAGTGTTAATGTTTAAAATGATTGATTTATGGTGTCAGGTTCCATAAACAAAAAGCTGATTGCCTTATTTCTGGTTTTTTTTGGGGGTATTTTCATCTCCCTGTCAGAGCGGTCTGTATCGTTGAACTCTGGTTCAGCAGGGACCGAAAATGCCATTTCTCAAAAGCTGAGCAATCAGGTCTCTTCATATCCTGAAATATCTGAGCATGAAGGGATAATCAGAGATTTTCTCGACCGATGGAATATTGTTGGCGCCTCGGTTGCCATTACAAAAAATGAACGTTTGATTTATGCCAAAGGGTTCGGTGAGGCGGATAAGGAGAATAACGAAAAAGTCCAGCCCAAGCATCTTTTCCGTGTGGCCAGTATATCCAAGCTTATTACTGCAGTTTCTATCATGAATCTTAAGGAGCAAGGCAAGCTGGATTTGAATGACAAGGTCTTTGGGAAAGAAGGAATACTTGACGATCGTAAGTTTTTAGATATAAGGGATCCCCGGGTAAAAGACATAACTGTATACCATTTGTTAACACATTCCGCCGGATGGGACAGTTTCGGAGGAGATCCGGTTTTTATGCCCTATACCATAAGAAGGGAAATGGACATAGAGCTTCCCATCGATCTGGAAACCACAATTAAATATACGTTAAGTAAGCGACGCCTTGATTTTACTCCGGGAACAAGAAGCTCTTATTCCAATTTTGGTTATGCCGTTCTCGGAAAAGTAATAGAGAAAATTACAGAAATGAATTATGAATTTTATGTGAATTCCAGAATTTTGAATCCATTGGGGATATATGACATGCACATGGGGCATGCACGGCTTTCCAAACGTTTTCCCAACGAAGTAAGATATTATTTGAATTCCAGATATAAAACCACTTTTTCTTCTTTTCACTATAGAAAACGTGTACCACGGTACTATGGCGGCACCAACCTGCAGGTTTTGGGAGCAGCCGGCGCATGGGTAGCTTCCGCCGCGGAACTGGTTAAATTCCTGGTACATATTGATGGTTCTCCGGTTAAAAAAGATATTCTTTCCGATAAATCGCTCAAACAAATGATTCACACCAAACCGGGGTATAAACCGATTGGTTGGTTAAGCGTATCCTATGAAGGGATCTGGAAAAGATCCGGAACCCTCGCCGGGACTTCAGCCTTGATGAAACGCTGCAATGACGGATATTCATGGGTAATGCTGATAAATACAAGCAACAATCAGGGTCATGATTTTACCTATGAAATCGATGAACTCATGTCAGAATTCATCAGCAGGGCTGATAACTGGCCCAGCCATGATCTGTTTGATTATAATACTCCTAGACCCTTATTTACATACACCAGTACAGACGGCTAAAAATCCTGTCTTTGTCGGAAAGTGTTGACTTAGAAGTTGATAATTCGGGTTAAACAATCCAGGGTTTATTGATAAAATTTTTACGGAATATTTATATATTTGTCATAAGAAGTAAAGATTACAGCCAATTTACATGGCTGTAATTTACTTTTTAATGCATATTGAATGGGAGATAATTTCAAAAATAACAATGAACTAGAACAGTTAAAAACACTGCTTAATTCAGTAGATCTGTTCAAGGATGTTACTCCTGGAATGTTGGAATATGTTGCTCAATCACTGGAAGAACTGGATTTTGATAAAGGCACTGAAATCTTTAAAAAGGGCGACAGTGTTCCGGCATTATATATCATAAAAAAAGGCCGTGTGAAAGTGCATGATGGAATCTACCATTTTGCTACCTTCGAATCTCCCGATTATTTCGGCGAATACTCCCTGATTGATAATCCGGTTCGTTCCGCTACTGTAACTGCTCTGGAAGATACCATCCTGCTCCGTATTGACGAAAAGTTATTTCAGGAACTGCTCGATAAAGACCTGCATTTTTCAAGAAATATCTTAAAACGTTTGATCAGCCGGCTGAGAAAAAGTAATCAGACAGAAGAATATCTTTATGAAAGAAGCAATGCAATCCAAAAGGAGAAAGAAGAAATAGAAGAGAAAAAGAGCTGGCTGGAGAAAATGAATGCCACAAAAGATCAGTTTTTCTCCATTATAGCTCATGATCTGAAAAATCCGTTCAATACAATCATCGGGCTTTCGGAATTGCTGGTATACCGTTATGACAAATATTCCAACGAAAAAATTAAAGAATTCATTCGACAGATCCACAGACATTCCACTAGTGCTTACAATCTGCTGGATAACCTGCTACAGTGGGCCCGCTCCCAGACAGACCGCCTGGAAGTATCACATCAGAAGCTGAACATTGAACGACTGATTGAGGAGAACATCAGTTTATTAAAGAATAAGGCAATTCTGAAAGAAATTACAATAGAACTAATACCGAAAGAAGTGCCCGAAGTTTATGCAGATAAGAATATGGTTAATACCGTATTGCGCAATTTATTGACCAATTCAATCAAATTTACTCCAAGGAAGGGTAACATTAAAGTGCATGCCGATGAGCACGATAAGGACCATATAAAGGTATCAGTAATTGACAACGGAATAGGAATTGATAAAGAAAACATTCCTAAAATTTTTGATCTGACTTCCCATTTCACCACCAGGGGAACCGATTCGGAGGAAGGAACGGGCCTGGGGATGGTTCTATGTAAAGATTTTGTGGAAAAAAATCATGGTACCATCTGGGTGGAAAGTGAAAAAGGAAAAGGAAGTGCCTTTCATTTTACGCTCTTAAAAGCAGAGGCTTAAACGGAATGATCCGATTACCGGAGTCCAAAGGGGATGATTTCTATATTGAAAAGCAAACGGTCAATGAAAACGTATACTCAGCATTATTTCATAAAAGCGACACCCGAAGAAATTTATACGGCACTGACCAATCCGTTTACTATTGAATTGTGGACGGGTCAGCCGGCAGTTATGGAAGAAAAAAAGGGCATTGAATTCTCCCTATGGAATGGAGATATTGTTGGAAAAAATCTTGAATTTGAGAAAAACAGAAAAATTGTTCAGGAATGGTATTTTGGCGATCAGGAAGAACCTTCCATTGTGACCATCCTTTTAATAAAAACCAAAAAGGGGACGAAAGTCAAACTCACTCATGAAAACATTCCGGATGTAGCCTATGAAAACATGAAAATGGGATGGGATGACTTTTATTTCGGTAACCTGAAGCGTTTTTTTGAATTTTAAAGGAAACACCCGCATTCCGGAGAGTAACCGGAACGGGGTGTTTTTCCTCTTTCAGTTCTTAGCAGGGATTTTTCAGGATAAATCAACCCACTTTGCATGGTTTTGTAAACCAATAGATAGAAGGAGTCAATTCTAAGGTCTGTTACCTTCCGGTCTCCGGAATAATGCTTCTTCCAGGCTCACATTCAATTCCAGAGAATCAATTGTTACCTGGGTGGATTGACCTACAAATCGGGTTTCTATACTCATAGGAAATGCCATACCATCAAATCATGATTTCACAGCCTTATGGATGGCGATTAACTTTTGAAGCAGCTTTTCAAGCTTGTTTAAATGAAGCATGTTGGTTCCGTCAGACAGAGCCTCTCCCGGTTCAGGATGGGTTTCTATAAATATTCCGTCCACTCCGACTGCTATACCAGCACTGGCAATGGTTTCGATCATTTCGGGCTGCCCGCCACTCACTCCGGTGGTTTGATTGGGTTGCTGAAGACTGTGTGTAATGTCAAGAACCACGGGTAAATTGGTCTTTTGCATAATGGGGATGCTCCGCATATCAACGATCAGATCAGAATAACCAAAGGTAGTACCCCTTTCTGTGAGCAATACCCGCGAGTTTCCGGAGTCAATTACTTTCTGGGCTGCAAATTTCATGGCAGAAGGGGAAAGGAACTGACCCTTTTTGATGTTGATGGTCAGACCTGTTTGTGCTGCTGCAACCAGCAATTCAGTCTGGCGGCATAAAAAAGCCGGAATTTGCAAGATATCAACATATTTGGCTGCCATTTCAGCTTCATCCGGTTTATGAATGTCGGTTATTACGGGTAAGCTGAATTCTTTTCTGATATTGCCGAGAATTTTAAGCGCTTCTTCATCTCCAATACCCGTAAAGGAATCCAGTTTCGAACGGTTGGCTTTACGGTATGAAGCCTTGAACACAAAAGGAATCTGAAACCTGTCGGCAATATCGCTTATGTGTTCGGCAATTTTGAAAGGGGTTTCTTTATTTTCAATGACGCAGGGACCGGCAATCAAAAAGAAATTGCCGGAATCAAGATATTTCAGATTGTCTATATTGTACATCATGGATTTTGTATTTTCAGGTTCATCTTATTTAATAATTATACTTGTTTTTCCACCAGTTTTTTAATCGCTGGAGAATTTCCTGTTCTTTTTTGTTATTTTGTGGTTTGTATAGTATCTGGCCTGAAATTTTCCCGGGAAGAAATTCCTCCTGAACGAAATTGCCTTCATAATGATGGGCATATTTATAGTCTTTGCCATATCCCAGCTCTTTCATTAGTCTGGTGGGTGCATTTCGGATATTAAGAGGCACTGAGAGATCACCTGTTTGTTTAACCTGTTGCTGTGCATCGTTGATGGCCTGATAAGCGGAGTTGCTTTTTGGTGAGGTAGCCAGATAAATGGCTGCTTCGGAAAGAATGATCCTTGATTCGGGCCAGCCAATTCTTTCTACCGCATCAAAACAACTGTTGGCCATGAGCAGTGCGTTGGGATTGGCAAGGCCGACATCTTCAGCAGCCAGTATCACCAGCCTCCTGGCGATGAATTTGGGGTCCTCACCACCCTCAACCATTCTGGCAAGCCAATAAATTGCCGCATTGGGGTCACTGCCCCTGATAGACTTAATGAACGCAGAAATGATGTCATAATGCTGATCCGCATTTTTGTCATAAAAGGCAATGTGCTGCTGCAGGATCTTTTTTACCTTTTCATTATTGATAATGATCTCTTTATTAGGATCATCAGCTATTTCAGCATTGACTACAAGTTCTATAATATTGTAAAGCTTACGGGCATCTCCTCCGGAATATCGGAAAAGATCATTTTTTTCCTGTACGGTGATTTTGTATTTTTTCAGGTAAAGGTCTTCATGGATGGCCCTGTCGAGTAATTTTTCCAGTTCTTGTTCCGAAAGGGATTCCAGCACATAAACCTGGCACCGGGAAAGGAGGGGGGAGATCACCTCAAAAGATGGATTTTCAGTGGTTGCACCGATTAGGGTTATGATGCCCTGTTCCACCGCACTCAGAAGGGAATCCTGCTGGGATTTGCTGAAACGATGGATCTCATCTATGAAGAGTATGGGGTTTGGGGCATCGAAAAAACGCTGCTTCCTTGCCTTTTCAATGGTTTCCCTTACGTCTTTCACACCTGAATGAACGGCACTTAAGGTAAAAAATATCCGGTTGTGTTCATTGGCTATGATTTTGGCAAGGGTAGTTTTACCGGTTCCCGGTGGGCCCCAGAGAATAAAGGAAGGTATGTTTCCTGATTCTATGATTCTGCGCAAAACAGCATCCTGTCCAACCAGGTGCTCCTGACCAATAAATTCATCTAATGTTTTTGGACGCAGTCTGTCTGCTAATGGTTGATTAATTGCCATGAAATTGCGCGGCTTTGTATTTTTACGCTTTTGGTTTGATATTTGCTTTTAATCTATAGCATCAAAAGACAAACAAATCTATAATTTTGTCGTAAAAATGTGGAAAAACTGTTCAAAGATAAATTAAAAAATCATTGCTATGAAAAAGAAGTCAATTTCTAAACTATTGTTAACCGGCATTATTGTTATAGGTCTAATATTTCCTGCAAAGGCCCAGCTCGACGGGCTTGGGAAAGTTATTTCCTACCAAACCGATAATGCCGAAATGTTGCTGAAAGAATACATCCGGCCTTATACCAATGCATTAGGCACAGACCTTTCGAATGGCTGGTATAATACGGCAAAGCCCCACAAAACGCTCGGTTTTGACATTACTTTTACATTGAATACCACTTTTGTTCCCGATGCCCATAAAACATTCAATCCACAGGCACTGGATCTTAAGGGTATAGAAGCGCAGTCCTCTTCTTCGCCTACCGCCATGGGGGATAACGAACCCGGTGCCAGCCTGGTATACAGAGATGATTTTGACGGGGCCCTGGACAGTCCCGAAGAGATAGCCTCATTTGAACTTCCCAAGGGAACAGGTATTGGTTTCGCTCCTGCACCTATGCTTCAGGTTGGATTAGGTCTGTTTAAGGGTACAGAAGTAATCGGAAGATATATTCCGGAGATGCAACTGGGAAACCAGGCCGAATTGGGATTGTGGGGAGTAGGAATCAAACATTCCATAAAACAATGGATTCCTGTTCTTAATAAGCTTCCTATACTCCATCTGTCGGTAATGGGTGGATACACCGACCTGAGTTCTCAAACCGCTCTGAATTTTACACCGGGAGATTATATAGAAGCAGGATTAATTACTCAAAATCAGGTATCTGTATCCGACGATTATTATAATAATCAGGAAATGGCCCTTGATATCAATAGTTTTACTGCAAACTTACTGGTATCAGCAAATCTACCGGTTGTATGTTTTTATGGTGGCGTAGGATTTAATAACATCAGAACAAACCTGGCATTAAACGGGAATTATCCCTTGATTGGACTGGGTGAAAACAATTTGCCCGAGATTAGTGAAGAAACTTCAGAAACCGATCCAATCAGTATGGAGATCAAGCATCAGAGTGGCAGTCGTACAAGGCCCCGGTATAATGTGGGCATGCGGTTTAAGTTTGCAGTAATTACGCTTCACTTCGATTATACCTACTCCGATTATTCGGTGGCAACGGCAGGCCTTGGTATCAGCTTCAGATAATCAGAACGCCGAAGCCGTATAATGAATGAAAGGGATTGGTTCCTTAAATTAATCACCTGCAATAGATCAATCACCAAATTCCGGATAGTCTGCCATCTGGAGTTTGGTGTTTTTCATTTACCGTCATTATATTTCCTTATTCTTGCTATATATCCGGAAGTCGGAAGGGTTATTATAATTGGGCGATCATATCACATGGGATGCCCACGGCTACTTCCTCAGGATTGATTCCCCGGTTGGCCCTGGATTCCGGGTAACCGAATAAAACCCGCATGCAGGAATCTTCACAACAAGAACATGATTAACAAGCGGGTTCCATGGTAATACAAGCAGCGTTTATGAATTTAGCATGTAAATCAAACTGGAATTCATACCTTTAATAAACTGTT
>CAYNPZ010000078.1:0-17067 GCA_964399175.1 uncultured Bacteroidales bacterium
GTGCCTGTAGCTACATCGCTACTTACTGCCTACTGCCTAACAATGACTCACTACTCAAAACTCACTACTTCTTTTCCCGTCTTCTCATCTTCCCCGGCTTCTTGCCAAATTAAACCAGTTCCTTCCAACCGTAGAGACACGCCACGGCATGTCTCTACTCACTACTACTATCTGCCTTTCAGTGCATTATACCTCTCCAATATCTTCATCACCTGCTTCACCGGCAACGCTTCAACCTTATGGCCATCCCTTCCTTGCATATCTTCTGCAGCAAACAGGGAGTTCAGGATAGCCTCTTCCGTAGTCTCGATGGCAGCCATAAAAAGAGGCGACATGGCATCGTTTCTCAGCACCTTTTGGGTATTGAACCGGCTTTGCCCGGCATTTGGTATCCTGACCTCTTCATTCGCAGAGAAAGCAATCACATAATCACCGCTTCCGTTTGAGCTGATGCCTCCTGTTTTCCCCAGCCCAAGCATAGCCCGCTGGGCCAGTCTTTCGAGGTTCCTGGAATCAAGAGGTGCATCTGTCGCAACCACGATCATGCACGATCCGTTGGGATCGGCATTCAGTTCATCGCTCATATAATGCTGGTTGAGTTCTTTTCCCACTGGTGCCCCGGCAATCTGAAGCACACCACCAAAATTGGTCTGAACCAGCACCCCTACCGTATATCCTCCCCGGCTTTCCGGCAGCACACGCGATGAAGTACCGATACCTCCTTTATAGCCAAAACAGATGGTCCCTGTGCCTGCTCCTACATTGCCCTCTTCAACATCTCCGGATTTCGCGTTTTCAATGGCCTTCAGCACATGCTTCCTTGTTACATGCCGGCCCTGAATATCATTCAGCCGGCCGTCGTTGGTCTCGCCCACCACTGGATTTACCGATCGTACTTCCCGGTTTACCTTGAAAGACAAGGTATGGTCGATAAGTGCATCTGCCGCAGTGGGTACCGATAATGTGTTGGTGAGTATCATCGGTGTTTCCATATTTCCCAGCTCTTTGACCTGGGTAATTCCGGTCAGTTTGCCAAATCCGTTGCCTACATGAATGGCTGCAGGAACCTTTTGCTGGTAAGTATTGCCACCGTGCGGCAAAATGGCTGTAACCCCGGTTCGTACATCCTCTCCTTCCTTCAGGGTAATATGACCTACCTTTACCCCGTCCACATCGGTGATGGCATTAAAATGGCCGGGGTCCATCACGCCGATGGTAATTCCCAGATCACGTGCCCTGAAATGCTGCGCAGATGAAGAATTAGAAAACACACTTAATAAAAGCATCATTGTCATAAGTTCAATGCTAAGGCCTTTCATGCTAAAAATAATACAATTCTTTCCCAAATAAAAATTGTTGTATTTCATTTTATAATGATGTTTATGGATTTCATGCCATTATGAAGTTTACGAGATACACAATATAGCATTTTATCCTGGATTATTCAAAACCGATAAATACTTTGAGTCTATATCAACCATTCCATCTGTTATGATAATGGTGCTATAAAACATTTGATGGGATCGAACCTACCTCAACCTAGAACTGTTAGCAAACAAACATTAATAAACTTTAAAATCACGGGTCATGTTATTGCGTACTCCATATTTTGACAAACTCGACAGAAGGAGATTAAAGAATCTTATTCAAATATTTGTTTTCTCAATTGCCTGATGAATAATAAAATCTATGTGAAATCTTATCTTTCCTATGTGCTTTCTGTGGGTCAAAAAAAGCTAAACTACTTAACTCTGAGCATGGCACTTATCATCAGGTTACGAGAAATTTGTTTGCATTAAAAGTCGGGGTGGGAATAATGCGGATTAGATCAGTTTTCCTTCCAGAACGGGTCTGTTATGACCTGAAACTTTATCAATCCTTACCCGGTGGAATTCATTACCGCCAACAGACGGTTCATCCAGGAGCACTGGAACATAATGCTCACCGTAACCGGTGAAGGAACCGGAGGCATTCTTTTCAGTGAGCACCTGCTGTTCACTTCCGATAAAGGTATGGTAATATTCGGTTTTCTTTTTGTTGTTTAATTCACGGATAACCTCGCTCCGTTCATTTTTAACCTGTTCGGGTACGTGGTCATCCATCCTGGCTGCCCGGGTACTGTCGCGTTTTGAGTATTTAAAGGTATGCACATGGGCAAACCCGACATCTTCAATGAGATCGGCAGTAGCAAGAAAATCCGCTTCCGTTTCACCGGGAAATCCCACAATAACATCGGTCGAGAGGTTAAAGCCGGGGTATCGTGAACAGATTTTGTCCACCCATTTTCTGTAGGTTTTTACATCATACATCCTGCGCATACGAAGCAGGATC
The DNA here is from genome assembly GCA_964399175.1 of uncultured Bacteroidales bacterium. Taxonomy (GTDB): domain Bacteria; phylum Bacteroidota; class Bacteroidia; order Bacteroidales; family UBA12077; genus JAGXLC01. The sequence continues at coordinate 2,332 of CAYNPZ010000078.1, forward strand.
TTGTCGGAACCACTTTGCAGGCAAAGATGCAGATGGGGGGTGAGTTTGGGATGTTCAAACAGATCCAGAAATCGTTCGCCAAATCCATCCGGCTCAAGGGAAGAAATCCTCACACGGAAATCACCCGGCAAGTCAAGGATACGCTCGATCACATCCTCAAAGCGGTAACCCTTGTAATCATACCTGCCGATGTTCACTCCGGTTACCACTATCTCCTTAAATCCATTGTCTATTGTTTGCTGCACCGACTGAAGGATTTCGTCCAAAGGCCGGCTGGAAGCCCTGCCCCGAACCTGCGGAATGATGCAAAATGTGCAGAAATTGTCACAGCCATCCTGTATTTTGACAGCAGCACGGGTATGGAGACTTTTATTCACTTCATTGAAACCGAATACTTGGGAAGGCAGCTTTTCAGGATGCAAAATCTCCCCTTTAAAATGCGCGTCGATCAGCTCGGGGATGGAGCTTTTCCGGGCATTATCCACCACATAGGTAATGTTGTCCTGCTGTTCCAGTTGTTTCTTGTAATGATCGGCCATGCATCCGGTAACCACAACAACGCCCTTTTCGCTGATTCGAGCCGCCTTGTTGATCAGATTTTTTGATTTCTGGTCGCTCCTGTTGGTAACCGTACAGGTGTTTACAATTGTAACATCGGTTTCACTACCATAATCCACGACCTGATAACCGGCTTTATCGAACCGGGAAACAAGGGCATCGGTCTCAAACTGATTCAGCCTGCATCCCAATGTTTTAAACGCTACTTTGCGACTCATAATGCATCCTCTGTTTGGTTGGGATCAATTCTCCTTCCAGGGAGAAATCGGTGGAAGAAGTGATCCTGAGATCTACAAACTTTCCAATCAGGCTTTCGTCATCCGAAAGGAAGCGTATGTTGATCTTTCCCTCCGTAAGTCCTGACAGATAACCTGATTTCCTGTTTTTTCCCGTAACCAGCACACGTAAAGTCTTACCTATAAGATTTCTGTTATATACCCTTGTATGCCGCGCCATCACATCGGTAAGCCTGTGCAGGCGTTCTTTCTTTGTTTCCCCGGGTACATCATCGGGCCACCTGTAGCTGGCCGCTCCTGGTCTGGGAGAATATTGGGCGATGTATGCCATGTTGTATTTGAATTCGTCCATGGCCTGCATGGTATGCTGAAACTGCTCTTCCGTTTCACCTGAAAATCCAACGATAATATCAGTAAACAATGTAGCTTCGGGGATAATCTCCCGTATATCCTTTACAATCCGGCTATAATCTTCCAATGTGTGCTTTCGGTTCATCTTAAGCAGTATTTTATCATCTCCCGATTGCAGAGGAAGATGGATCTGTTTGGCCAGATGGGGATACCGGCCAACCGTTTCGACCACCTCCCGTGTCATATCCCATGGATGGGGTGAAGTGAAATACACTCTGAATTCTTTGCCTGATTGAGCTCCCATTTCACCTACCTTTTGAAGAAGCTGGGCAAAATTGAGCTCCTTGCCTTTTTTGTCATATCCATAGGAATTGACATTCTGCCCCAGCAGTGTTATGCTCTTATAATCATTCTCAATCAAATCGCTGATCTGTTGAAGAATATTTTCCGAGGGCCGCGACACCTCCCGGCCTCTTGTATAAGGCACTGCGCAAAACGTACAAAACTTGTCGCAGCCGTTTTGTATGGGCACGTAGGCATCGAAAGAGGAACGGTATGTGGGTTCAATATTCCAGAAATCCTCAATATGCCTGTTCTGAGGAAGTGCCTCAATCGGATTCTCCAGCCCTGCCCTGGTAACTATCCCCTGTTTACGGATCATGTCGGGAAGCTTGCTCAGTTCGCTCATTGGAAACATCAGATCAAAGAGCTTTAAAAGCTCATCCTTATCCCGCGGAAGAATACATCCCGAAATGAATGTTATCAGGCTTTTGTGTTGTTTCCACCCGTTCCATTCATGGATCTTTGAATAAACCTTATCAATGGGTTTCTGGCGAACAGAGCAGGAAATAATTCCCAGCACGTCGGCTTCTTTCTCATTATCGGTATGTACATAACCCATACTCTGAAGCACCGACTCAACCCGTTCCCCGTCGGAGATGTTCATCTGGCATCCGAGCGTTATCAAATGATAATACATGGACATAAGCACTCTTGCTTTAAAAGTACACCTCAGTAAACATCCGGCTTGTAGGGTATCCTTTTCCTTTCAGCAAATCCATGGCATCAAAGATCATCTCGCTGTTTCCACAGAAATAGAAAAGCGTGTTTTCATCAAATTCGACCGATTGCAGGTAATCGGTCACCCTTCCGTGAAAGTCGCCCTTTTGATCCCGTGACGTACAGGAGATGTACCTTCCGGGTTCATAGATCTCCCGTTCGAAGGCTTCTTCTTCTGTATATATTCCATGTAGAATTGTATAATCCAAGTCTTTGTAGGTTTTTACAAAACTTTTGAAAGGTGCGATACCCGTTCCACTGCCAATCAACATAAATTTATGTGTATTGACCTTATTGGGGTCAATGGTAAAATATCCCATCGGACCGAAAACGTCCAGTTTATCTCCAGGTTTAAGACTTCTGAGCTTTCCTGAGAGGTAACCCTCATCTATTTCTTTTACCAGGATCTCCAGAAATTCATCGTCTTCCCCGCTATATATGCTATATTCACGTGTATTATAATCGCCCTTGATACCAACTACGATATGCTGTCCGGCCTGAAATTCCATTCCGTTTCTTTCAATCCTGATGGCAAAGGTATCCCTTGTAAAATGCCGTATATCCAATACTCGGTATGTGGTGTTGGTCTCTACCTGGTTCATCAATATCCGTTATTTTTATTAAAAAATGGGTTCAAAATTATAATTATTTAGATCAATTTAAAATAGTGTACAATAAAAATCAAAAATGGTTTACCGGATAATCAGGCGGGGATCAGTCATGCCGCGTTAGGCCTTTAAGACGGTCATAGTCCAGGTATTTCATGTATTCGGAATGTGAAAGGGGTCTGTCCAGGCCTTGGAATTCACCGGCCCTGTATTCCGGGCGATACTGATCCATAAGATTAAAATAGGTGTTTTTCGACAGGCTGGCAATAAAATCGATTACCCGGTAGGTGGCTGCCAGGTCGCCGGGCAGTATAAGGTGACGAACCACCAGACCCCTTAAAGCAATTCCTTCTGAATTTACCTGGAGATCTCCTACCTGCCGGTGCATTTCTTTCAGGGCCGATTTTGAAATATCAGCATATTTCGGAGCATCGCTGAATTTTCCGGCCATGGCATCATCGCCATATTTAAAATCGGGCATATAGATATCAAAAACACCCTCCAGTATCTTAAGGATCTCTGCCGAATCGTAGCCACCCGAATTGTATACCAGCGGAACATTCAACCCTTGTTCAATGGCCAGGGGCAATGCTTTTAGAATTGGGTATATCATATGGGTGGGAGAAACAAAATTGATGTTATGGCATCCCCTTTTCTGAAGGCGCATCATAATTTCCGCCAGTGCTTCATAGCTAATTTCCTCGCCATAGCCAAACTGGGAGATGTCACAGTTTTGGCAGTAAACACATTTCAGATTGCAATTGGAGAAAAAGATGGTTCCCGATCCCATTCTTCCCACAAGGGGAGATTCTTCACCAAAATGTGGGTTAAATGAAGCTACAATGGGATAAGCGCCGCTACTGCATTTCCCCTTCCGGGAATGAAATCTGTTCACCTTGCAATGCTGGGGACAAAGGGTGCAACTCTCCATAAGATCTTCCGTTTGCGCGATCTTCCGGTTCAGTTCACCGTTTTTATAAGTCTCCAGATATGCAGGACTAAATCCTTTCATAACCTCTATTCTTATTACTCAACAAGATTAAAACACCAACTCAATGGAATCTTAATAGCCAATGATGGTATCTACTTTCCGTGTTCTGAGATAATTCCGCAGAATTCGATATATATCCTGATTTGCGGGATATGAGCGGATCACATCATGCAATAAATCAGAATTTAATCCATCCATGCTGGCATCGATGAATCCATAACCAGCATAACGTCCGTTTTCAATCTTTATCACCGCTTTTTCATCTTCTGTTCGTCCGTTCTCCACTATGAACACATTTTCATGATCCAGGTCGTATTTGCCGATAGCCTGGTATGCCCTCAAATTGTAAGATTCCGGAGCTTCTTCCTGAATACAGGCACCCTGGCAGGAAGAAACATGATAATAGAAACAGGCCCCTTCCGTCTCATACAAACCACAAAGCTTCTGGCACAAATTATGACGTTCACACAAACCAAACAAAAATTCCCTGGCTTCCCGATGGGAGTTGAATGTGGTCAACAAACCTTCCTCTATGCTGAATTTTTCTATTTTCAAACGAATATAACCATTTCTATCTTCATAATAGTATATACCAAAATCTGAGGAAGATCTTCTTTGGCGCCGGTTATACAAAGGTTTTTGTTCTTTTATCTCATGTGATTCTTTCAGCAGGGCCACAAGCTCACTTCCAGTAACCTCATAATCCACATCCATAATCTGTTCAATCATATTCCGTGCCCTCCGAGAAGGAGATTCCTGAAAATGACTCAGCACTCTGGATTTGATATTCCTGCTTTTGCCTATGTATATCACCTCCTTCTCGTGGTTCAGAAAATAATATACTCCTGTGGCTTCCGGCAGATTCTGTAACATGGTTAAATCAGAAAACAGGGCTTTTGCTCTCCCCTTTTCGCCGGATTGTTGCTTCATGAGGTATTGAAAAAGAAGTACGGTTGCCTTTGCATCTCCATAGGCCCGGTGCCGGTAGGCTACATCAAATCCCAATTCCCCGCACAGATTCCCCAAACTGTATGATTTTTTTCCGGGAATCAGCTTTCGGCTGAGCTTAAGCGTGCACAGCTTCTTCCTTTTATAATCGTAGCCCAACCTGGCAAATTCACTGCGCACAAAACGATAATCAAAATTGACATTGTGGGCTACAAAAGTCTTACCCTCGGTCATCAAAACAATATCACGGGCAACCTCCCAGAATTTAGGCGCATCTTTTACCATTTCGTTTGTAATTCCTGTAAGGCGGGTAATATGAGCTGGAATTGACCGTTCCGGGTTGATCAGGGTATGAAATTCCTCGGTAACCTTCCTACCGTCGCAGATGATAAGGGCAAAATCAATGATTTTTTCATGCTGGGAGCTAAGACCTGTGGTCTCAACATCGATGACGGCATACATAGGCAGGATATGATTTCATTCTGTTTGCTCTTCCGATTTGGTCCTTAAAATATGTATCAATTCTCTTGTCAGCACCTTTTTATCCTCATCCATTTCGGGCTCATGGCGTGAAAGTTTATTGATCCTTGGCTCAAGAGAAACTTCTGAAAGGTATTTGGTTGAATTCTCAATGACTGTAAATGCATCCAATGCAAGCAAATAATCATACTGAATAAATATATCAATGAAGTCATCGATGAAATCGGTATAATCCAAACCATTTTTCCAACATGCTGTCACCAGATGAGCAAGCAGATCCCTTTGCTTGTTTTTTCTCACCGCACGTGCCAACTCCGTCGCAGAAGCCTGAATTTTCAGATTGTTGAGAATTTCCAGGATCTGGTTCCTAATCTCTTTTTTATTGGTCCTCCTAAGGAGTCTTACCAATTCGGGTATAAGGGCGGGAGTCCCTGACTTTTTTACTTCCTGGAGTGTAGAAGCCAGAACCTTAGAGTCGTTGCTGCTTAAACCCGATCTGATCTCTCTGAATTTCTGCTGATCCTCTTCCATAAATCCAACCTGTTTTCTCATGATACAAAATTATAATAATTTCAATAACTGAAACTTTATAGCCGCTTTTACGTTAAAATTAACTACGAATTCCAGCTTGCATTATTTATAAACGAAAAAAGTGCAGTTTATGAGTAGCGGGATGGATTACAGGTCGGATGCATAAACTTCGCATTAAAAGAAGCAATTACATGATCAAAAATATACTTTTTAATTACCTTGATAACGATTTGTCCAAACCTTTCTAAATGTATCTGAAATGAATATAAATAAACGAAGTGTATACCTACTCATCCTGGTTGGATTTCTTATATTTTCTTTTTCAGGTTGTGTGAAGGACACAAAGGAAATCAAAGACGCCCGGGATGCGGAGTCTGAAGATGTGGTGACAGTAGATTCCATTGACCGGCAATTGATCAAAGACGTAAAAACCGTTAAAGAGATGTTTTATTCCATGCCATCGCCTCTTGAGGTAGCCATGCTGCTTAAGGAAGCGGGTGCATCATACAATCCGGAACTTCTGAATTCCCTCGCCAAATCATCGGAATATGTAACCACCAAAAATATGGCATTAAACCTGGGGATTTATACCACTGATCTGAGCTATTCGAGTCTTTATGACCAAACACAAACCACAATTGACTATATCAATGCAGCAAAAGATATGGCTGAAGGGCTTGGCATACTGAATATAATCGACAACAAAACAGTCCGGCGCCTGGAAGCCAACGTAAACAACCGGCAGGTGATCCTGGATATCATCTCCCAAACCATTATGAATTCAAGTGCGTATTTCAAGGATAATGAACAGAAGGCCATCTCGACCATGGTTTTGATCGGGGGCTGGATTGAAGGACTGTATATAGCCACTAATCTGATACAGGACAATCCCACTCAATATGAAATCAACAATAACAAAATGATCGCCAGAATTGCCGACCAGAAAATGGCGCTCAATACCATTGAAAAATTGATTGAAGAAAAACAGAACAACGAACATCTGAAGGCTATAGGCAATAAAATGGATGAGCTGAAGCAGATCTATGATCAGATCACCATCACCTCTTCCCGTGTGGTTCCCGTTAAGGACACCGCAACCAACGTAACCACCCTTAAATCGGAAGCCACCATTTCCCTGACTCCTGAAACTTATAAGCAACTTAAGAAAAAAATTAACGTAATAAGGAATGGTTTTACATCATAAAATCGATAACAAAAAACGGTTTTTCTGCTATGAAAAAATTATCTGGTATATCGCTTCTTTTCATTATATTTATGGTTTCTTCGCTGGCCGCCAACAGTCAATGCAAGCACTTTGCCAGGCAGGTTTGTAAAAAAGAACTCGCTCCATATACGCATAATGGTAATTATAACGCAGCCATACTCACTGAAGGAGAAACTGCCGAGATGTATAAGACTTTTTACGCTGACCAGAGTTACCGGTTATACATCTGCGGTTCGAATGGGTTGCCCAAAATACACTTCCAGGTACTGGATGTTAACCGCAATGTAATATATGACAATGAAAATAGCGGTTACAAACCCAAATGGGATTTTGTTCCCGAATCAAGTCAGCAATTGATCATATCCCTCAAGGTGGCTAACGACCAAAGGGAAAAGAACACAGAGGAACCCATCAGCGGATGTGTATCCATTATGATAGGGCTTAAGGAATAGGGTCATGTTCCAAAGCTTTGCTGAATATCCTGTTTTCATTCCATAAATTTCCCTGAAGGATGGTTCATTTCATTACTTTTTCTTTCAACTTTTCCGAGAGATAATGCCCGGTGTAGGACTGGCTGTTCTGTATGATCTCTTCTGGTGTTCCCTGACAAACAATATGGCCGCCGCCTTCACCGCCTTCCGGTCCCAGGTCTATGATCCAGTCGGCAGATTTTATCACCTCCATATTGTGCTCGATTACAACAACCGTGTGTCCTTTTTTGATTAGTTTGCCAAATGATTCCAGCAATTTGGAAATGTCATAATAATGCAATCCCGTGGTGGGCTCATCAAATATAAATAGTGCAGGGTTATTTTGACTTTCGTTTCCAAGGAATGATGCAAGTTTTACCCTCTGGCTCTCGCCCCCGCTTAATGTACTTGAAGACTGGCCGAGCTTAAGATATCCCAGTCCAACTTCCTGCAGTATCGAAAGTTTCCTGACCACTTTATCTTCCTGTGTTCCCTGCTGGCCGCTGAAAAAATCAATGGCTTCATCAATGGTCATCTCCAGGACCTCATAAATGTTTTTTTCCCTGTATTTTACCTCCAGCACTTCTTCCTTAAACCGCATGCCGTTGCAGGCTTCGCAGGTCAGTGTAATATCAGGCAAGAACTGCATCTCCACCTTAATCACTCCTTCCCCCTGGCATTCCTCACACCTCCCGCCAGGCGTATTGAATGAAAAATGTGAGGCTTTAAAATTGTTAATCTTTGCACCCTGCTGACCGGCAAACAGCTTCCTGATCTCATCATAAGCCTTGATATAAGTCACCGGGTTTGAACGGGAAGATTTTCCGATGGGATTCTGATCAACATACTCCACATCAGAAAGCAAATGCAGATCCCCGGCAAGCTCATCATATCGGCCGGCCTTCTCTCCTGCTGCCTTATAGTATCTGTTCAGTGCAGGCGTAAGAATGTTCTTCACCAGAGAGGATTTACCCGATCCGCTGACGCCGGTAATCACTGTAAATATATTCAAAGGGAACTTCACATTAATGCCCTTCAGGTTATTTTCCCGGGCACCTTTCACTTCGATATAATTGTTCCATTTTCTTCTTTGATCGGGAACCTCAATAAATCCTTCCTTCCGGAGAAACTGTCCCGTGTAGCTTTCAGACACATTCTTTATTTCTTCGGGTGTTCCCTGAAATACCAGCTCTCCGCCTAGCCGACCGGCAAGAGGACCCAAATCAACAATTTGATCTGCCGATTTGATGATGTCTTCATCGTGTTCAACCACAATAACCGTATTGCCAATTTTCTGCAATCTTCTGAGCACCCCGATCAGCCTGTTGTTGTCGCGGGGATGCAAACCAATGCTGGGTTCGTCCAGAATATACATAGAACCCACCAAACTGCTCCCAAGCGAAGTAGCCAGATTGATCCGCTGTGATTCACCGCCCGATAAAGTAGAGGAAAGCCGGTTCAGGGTAAGGTATCCCAGACCAACATCCAGAAGGAAGTGAAGCCTGCTTTGAATTTCGTACAATACGCGTTCGGCTATTTTAGAATCGTATTCGTCCAGTTCAAGATGCTCAAAAAATTCATAAAGCCTGTCAATCGGCATGAGTACAAGCTCGGGTATCGATTTCCCGCCTATCTTCACATAGGAAGCTTCCTTCCTGAGCCTTGTACCGTTGCATTCGGGGCATACAGTCTTTCCCCGGTATCTTGAAAGCATTACCCTGTACTGGATCTTGTATTTTTTTCGCTCCAGATAGCGAAAAAAAGCATTTAATCCATGGAAATACCGGCTACCGGACCATAGGAGTCTTCTTTGCTCTTCTGAAAGCTGTGCATAAGGTTTATGTATAGGAAAATCAAATTTATCGGCATTTCTGATCAGCTGATGCTTCCATTCCTGCATTTTATCGCCTCTCCAACAGGCAATGGCATCATCGTAAACCGAAAGGCTTTTATTGGGAACCACCAGGTCTTCATCTATACCAATGATCCTTCCATAGCCTTCACACCTGGGACAGGCACCAATCGGATTGTTAAAGCTGAACATGTTTTCAGAAGGCTCTTCAAAGCTGATGCCATCCAGCTCAAAACGGTTGGAAAAGGATCTTGATTCAACACCTGCTTCACCAAAGGCTTTTATAATACAATCTCCATCTCCCTCAGAAAATGCAATTTGCAGGGAATCGGCCAGCCTTGACCGGGTATCTTCATCATACTTTACCTTGATCCGGTCTATTACCACGTTATATTTTGTAAAGTTATCATCTTTATGGGTACCGTTGGCCAGAATCTCTTTGATCTTATAAAATTCACCATCTTTTTCGAGTCTGCTCGTACCCTGGTTCGCCAGCAATTCAAGATAATCCTTCAGTTTACCCTTTTTTGGAGATTTGAGGGGAGAAAGAATAACCAACCTCTGATTTTCCGGGTAGGCAAGAATATGGTCTACTACATCGGTAACAGTATCCCGTTGTACCTGACGCCCCGACACAGGCGAAATGGTTTTACCAATGCGGGCATATAAAAGCCTCAGGTAATCATACACCTCAGTGGAAGTTCCTACTGTGGAACGGGGATTTCTGGTATTGACTTTCTGTTCTATGGCAATGGCAGGTGGGAGTCCGTGAATATACTCAACATCAGGTTTTTCAATCCGACCTAAAAATTGTCTTGCATAGGATGACAAACTTTCAACGTACCTTCTTTGCCCTTCAGCATAGAGGGTATCGAAAGCAAGAGAAGATTTGCCTGAGCCAGAAACTCCGGTAATCACGATGAACCGGTCGCGGGGCAAACCAATGTCAACGCTTTTCAAATTGTGAACCCCCGCCCCTTTTACCGTTATCAGATGGGCGTTATTTCCTAATGACTCTGGCATGATTATTGAAAATTTTTAAGAAAATGAATGCAAAATTAAAGATGTTTGATCAATAATTTTGAATTCTGGATAATTTTTATTTATTTGCATGAAATCTAAACCTAAAGATGGGGTTAATTGTTTAATAAGTAAAGATTATTGCTAATTTAAAAGAGGAGGAGATAGTGACAAAAAAAGAAAAGGAAAATACTGACCAAAAATTAATCCGGGAATATCTCAACGGCAATCAGACAGCAATTGAACGGCTAATCAGCCGTTACAAGGATAAGGTATATACGTATATTTTATTGATGGTCAAAAATGAACATCTTGCTGAAGATATATTCCAGGAAACATTTATTAAAGTAATAAAATCATTACACCAGGGGAAATATCAGGAAAGTGGCAAATTTGTCTCCTGGGTAATCCGTATTGCTCATAATCTCATCATTGATCATTTCAGAAAAGGCAAACAGTCACGAATGTATTCCAATGATGATTACGAGATGGATATATTCAATTCCCAGAAATTCTCAGAAAAAACCATTGAGGATGATCTGGTAAGGAATCAGATTATTGATGACGTTAGAAAGCTCATCGATTATCTGCCTGAAGAACAGAAAGAAGTTGTGCTTTTACGTCATTACGGCGGGTTAAGCTTCAAGGAAATCGCTGATCAGACCAATGTCAGCATTAATACTGCCTTGGGTAGAATGAGGTATGCCCTGATCAATCTGAGGAAATTGATCAAGAATAAAAACCTCAACCTCAATACCACATAGTTCTGAAAGGCAGTTTCCATGCCTCTCTGTTAAAAATCGTTAATTTTGTTTACAATATTTAAACTGAAAACTTCGTTTTTTGATAAATTTTAAATCATAATAGAAAGGCCTATGAAGCATCATTTTACACCATCAGCATCGAAAAATGAACCCAACCAACTGGTTTATAGCCCGGAGAAAGATGAATTTCTGGGAATTGAGCATTTCTCAGAGATTTTCGATTTTCTCGATCGCAATACCATAGAAGTAGATGATCAAATCATGGGTGAAGTGATCAATTTTGCTCAAAAATATTCCGCTTCCGGGCAATAATACTGAATTTTAATATGCTGTCTTACGTTCGTCTCCGGTTTTTCCCTTAAAAATGGGAGGCGAACTTTTTACGCCCTTTATTCATTGAGCAGATTGACGATGCTGGTGGCCACAACGCCCGCCGTTTCAGTTCGTAAGCGACTTCTCCCTAAACTTATGGGATTGAAACCGGAAGATTTCGCCTTACCAATCTCTTGTTGGCTAAAATCTCCCTCAGGTCCGATAATAATGGTTACATCCCCGCCGGCTATATAAAGATTTTTGAGATGTTTGGAATGTCCCTGTTCGCAGGAGGCAATAAATCCTGATCCCTGAACCCGGGACTCCACAAACTCATTATAAGTTTTCATTTCATTAAGCACAGGGTGATAGGTTTTCAGTGATTGTTTCATCGCCGCGGTTATGATGCGGTTGGACCTTTCAGTCTTCAATTGCCTGCGTTCAGAGTGGAAACAAATCAATGGGGTAATCTCATCAATTCCAATTTCCGTGCTTTTTTCGAGGAACCATTCAAAGCGCTTGATATTCTTTGTTGGTGCTATTGCAATATGAAGATAAAACGGCCGCTTACCATAATTATAATGCGTTTCAATAACTTCCACCCTGCAGGATTTTAAATCATCATGAATGATTCTGGCTTTATACAAGCCTCCCTTACCATCCGTAAGATAAATCAAATCACCCTTTTTCAGTCTCAATACCTTTATACAATGCTTTGAGTCGTCCTGGGAAAGCTCATAATGATCATCCTTCAGATCAGGAGAATAAAAAAGATGCATAATTTTTTATTTTTGACAAATCTAATGAATTTCAACCTGGAAGGCATAAGCAAAATAAATTTCGGAATATGAAGAAAATTGGAGTGATCTCTGATACTCACGGTAAGGTATTGGAAGGCGGGTTTATTAAATTCCTGAATGCATGTGACGAGATATGGCATGCCGGTGATATTGGGAATAGCAGGGTGATAGAAAACCTGGAACTGATCAGACCGGTGAAAGCAGTTTTCGGAAATATTGACGGTAGGGAAATAAGAAGCAAATGGCCGGAATACCAGGAATTCGCCTGCGAATCAGTGGATGTATTCATTACCCATATTGGTGGCCGTCCGGGCAAATACGAGCCATCCATCAGAAAACTGCTAAAAAATAATTCGCCTGATCTTTTTATATGTGGTCACTCACACATCCTGAAGGTTCAATATGACAAAAGCCATGATTTTCTTTATGTTAATCCCGGTGCAGCAGGAAATTCGGGATTTCACCGTGTCAGGACAGCAGTGCGGTTCCAGATTGACGGGGAAAATATAAAAGATTTGGAAGTATATGAGGTGGGGAGGTAGAATGATAGAATGATAGAATGTTTAAATGATTGATTGATTAGGTGATTGTCTATTGAAAAGAAGATTTTTTACTGTAAATTGCGGTTCCTTTTATAATTTGGATTATTGAAAAACAAAACGATATGAAGTTAATAAGCACCCGAATAATTTGGGGGTGTTAATTAATTTATAGCAAAATAATCTGAAATTCAATGAATACATATATAGCAAAAACTTTTCCCGGACTGGAGGAAGTTCTGGACAATGAACTGAAAGGGATTGGAGCTGGAAATACGGAAATTCTCAACCGGGCAGTCAAATTTCAGGGTAGTAAAGAAATTCTATATAAGTCGAATGTTTGTTTAAGAACTGCCCTGAAAATACTTGTCCCTCTGAAAACTTTTCAGGCAAAATCTGAAAAATCCCTCTACAGCGCGGTATATGAATATGAATGGGAGGCTCTGTTCAATCTGTATAACACTTTTGTCATTGACGCTGTCGTAAATTCCGGTTATTTCAATCATTCACAGTATGCATCTCTGAAAACAAAAGATGCCGTTGCAGATCGGTTCAGAAATAAATACAACAAGAGACCTTCCGTGAACAAAAAGAATCCTGACTTCAGGATCAATCTGCACATATACAATGATCAGTGCACCCTATCGCTTGACAGTTCCGGAGAATCATTGCACAAAAGGGGATATAAAGTCAAAAATGTTAAAGCGCCTCTTAATGAAGTCCTGGCCGCAGGTTTGGTTATCCTTTCAGGATGGGACAAAATGAGCCCTTTCATCGATCCCATGTGTGGTTCAGGTACACTGCCCATTGAGGCTGCATTGCTGGCAAACGATATTGCACCGGGAGTTTACAGAAAACAATTCGGTTTTGAAAACTGGCATGATTTTGATCCCGCTCTTCTCCGGTCAATTAAAAGCCAATTTAACAAAAGAGCCCGGAATAAGGTTAAAATCCATGGATGTGACATTTCCGCAGAAGCCATAGAAACCACCAGGAATAATCTTGAAAAGGCAAATTTGATCAACCATGTAGAGTTATTCCAACAATCAATTTCAGATTATGAACCTCCGGCCGGAAAAAATGGAACCGTGATCATCAATCCTCCTTATAATATTAAGCTTAAAGAAAAAGATATAGTGGCATTTTATCAGCAGATAGGCGACCTGTTGAAAAATAAATACACCGGTCATGATGTCTGGGTATTCAGTCATCATAAAAAGGCCTTAAAACATATAGGGCTTCATGCCACTAATAAAATGACCCTATACAACGGGCCTCTGGAATGTAAATTCCAAAAATACAGAATTTATGAAGGAAGTTTAAAAAACAAACAAACTTGAATGGATTTTTTACGTACACATTCATCGAATAAACCGTTAAAACCTGAAAGGTTGTGAAAGAATTATCCGGCAATTTTGCTATATTTGCTAATTCTTTAATTTTAAAAGTTATACCACTTGCAGAGCTGGATGGACTTCAACATAGATGATTATTATGCTCAGATGAATTCTGGGGATACCATTTTGGCTTATAAAGGCAGCGTTTCTTCTGAGCTAATCACCAATGTGCTTGAAGTCATGGATGCGAAACTGGAAGATTTAATAGTAAAAAAAAGCATAAAGAAAAAACTGTACAACATATTGGTTGAAAGTTTACAGAATCTCTACCATCATATTGATGATCTGCCGGATGCAAGTAACGGAAAGTTTGACATACATTTTGGAATATTTGTAGTAGCTAAAAAAGAAGATTATTACAAGGTTTCGACGGGGAATTTTATCAAAAACGAAAAAATCAAACCATTAAAGCAAAGACTGGACAGAATCAAATCATTATCAAAAAATGAATTGAAGGAGCTTTACAAGAATATTCTCAATTATCAGGAATTCACACAAAAAGGAGGCGTCGGGCTCGGACTGATTGATATGGCAAAACGAACCGAAGGAAACATGGAATACGGGTTCACCGGCTACAATGATGAATATTCTTTTT
>CAYNPZ010000079.1:0-6498 GCA_964399175.1 uncultured Bacteroidales bacterium
GGAAGAATGTCCCAGTCGTATCCCCAGCCGCTGGTTGGAACGATAGGTGCCAGTGCACCATTGGGTTTTTGGGTATCCACAATATCCATGACCCATTCTTCATAGGAATTCAGCAATTTGAAGTTATAAAGTAGGGCTTCGGAGGTAAGCTGTGCATCTCCGGTCCAGCCAAGTTTTTCCCTCTGCGGACAATCGGTGGGGAAATGAATGAAGTTGCTGCGAAAGGAGCGCAGGGTATTTTCCTGTATACGGTTGAATAAAGGGTGGGAGCATTTGAACCGGCTGGTGGTGTTGAAATCTGCTGAGATAAAACAGGCTTTCAGGTTGTCCCTGGTCAACTCTCCTTCCCAGCCATTAACTTCAACATATCTGAACCCATGGTAATTGAAACGGGGATGCCACAGCTCCACTCCCTCTCCTTTAAAAATATATTCATCGGTCTGAAAACGCGATTCAGCGACATATGGATCTATGTTGCCCTGATCCACCCCTCCATTGGGGCCAACCTTTTCACCATATACGAAACGAACCTTTTGTCCTTTCTCTCCTTTTGCCTTCATTTCAATAAAACCGGCTATATTTTGCCCGAAATCCACCAGGAAGGATTCTTCTCCTATACGCTTTATTTTCTCGGGTTCCAGTTTATCCATGATTTTAACAGGGGGCCGGTTTTGGGCCTTCAGTTCTCCACGTGGACCGCGAACCACCCGTACATCATGCCACTGCTGGTCGTCAAAGCCCGGCTGGTCCCACCTTTCTGGTTTCCAATTGGCGTCATAGGTTTCACCCAGCCGGATGCTGGAAAACCTGATGGGGCCTTCCTCACAAGTCCAGCTTTCATCGCTGACGACCATTTTTTTGCTTCCATCTGCGTATTCAATTTTAAGCTGGCAGAGCAATGTAGGATCGGCACGCCAGGGAGCCCTGCTGAAGCTCCATACATCGGTGCTGATCTGGTTGTACCACCCGTTCCCCAACATCACACCAAGGACATTTTTTCCTTGCTGCAAAAGGTCTGTCACATCCATTACTTCATACAGAACAGTCTTGCTGTAATCGGTGAATGCAGGTGAAAGTAGATGGTCTCCAATTTGTTTGCCGTTCACATGGAGCTCGAAAAACCCCAATCCTGTGATATAGGCTTTGGCTGATACAATTTTCTTTTCCACCTCAAAAGATTTCCTGAGCAGGGGCATGGGTTCTTTCGGTGCGGTTTGATCCCTTTGTGTGCGGGCCATCTGTTTGATTTTGCTATCCCGCCTGCTCCAGTTAAACACACGTGGCGGGCTGATCCATTTGGCCTGCCATAGATTGTTATCCAGAACGGCCATCTCCCATTGGGCAGGTTTGGCGTATTTGGAGGGCAATCCGTTCTGATCCCATACTTTTACTGTCCAATAACATTTTTGTCCTGAAGATAATGCCTCACCCTGATAGGGAACAAGCACTGATTCAGAGGATTTAATCTTTCCGGAATCCCAAAGGTCTGCTTCCCCTTCTTCAAGCAATTCCTTTGAAGAAGCGGCCAGAATACGATAGGCGGTTTGATGCATACCTCTCTTCTCTGAACTCATTTTCCAGGTCAAGCGGGGCGAAAGATCATCAATGTGATTGGGGTTCACCTGATTTTCACACAGCAAAGCACTAAACTGCAATTCCGAAGATTTTTGGTCTTTCGGGGTCGAACAGCCAATGAGGAACAAAGGCATCAATATAATCAAATACTTTTTCATCGTGTGATGTTTAATTTATAAGTATCATTTGCCGGTATAGGTAAATTTACCTCCCGGGTCTATCTCTATAGAAAATTCCTCTGCACCATATTTTACATCCACTTTTCCTCCTTTTTCGGAACGTATGACGGCTTTGGTCAGCTTTCCTTCTTTCCACCAGATATCGCATTCGAAACCACCTCGGGCTTTCAGGCCTTTAACACTTCCCTTACTCCAGGCTTCGGGAAGTGCCGGCAACAGACGAATAAACCCGTTATGAGACTGCAGTAACATTTCAGCAATTCCTGCTGTACCGCCAAAGTTGCCATCGATTTGAAAGGGGGGATGCATATCAAACAAATTTTGGACTGTTGATTTGGTAAACAACTGCTGAAGATGGTGCAAGGCTTTCTCGCCATTCTTCAGACGGGCAAAGAAGCTGATAATCCAGGCACGGCTCCATCCCGTATGGCCTCCTCCATGCTCCAGTCTTCGCTGAATGGTTTTTCTGGCAGCTTCGTAAAGTTCAGGAGTTTCTTCCGTTATCTGTGCCAGAGGATAAAGTCCCAGCAAATGAGACATATGACGATGTCCTACTTCCACTTCTTCATAATCCTTAATCCATTCCTGGATGGTTCCATTTTCTCCGATCTGAACCGGCGGGAATTTATCCTGAATATCCTTTAATTTTCCGGCAAAATCTGCATCTTTGTCCAGTAGTTGACTGGCCTCTACACAATTATCTATAAGCTTATTGATGATTTGAATGTCGATGGTGGCTGCATAGGTGAGTGATGACTGTTCCTGTTTGTTGGTTCCCGGGACAAAGAAGGCATTCTCCGGTGAATGGGATGGGTTGGTTACCAGGTAGCCTTCTGGTGATTCCACAAGGAATCCTTTGACAAATTTGGCAGAACCTTTTAACAGGGGATAGATCCGGCGTAGATAATCCATATCCCGGGTATATTCAAAATGCCTATACAGAGGGAAGGTCATCCACGGACCGGCCATGGGGGATACACCCCATACTCCGTCGGCAACACCGGTACGGCCGAATGGATCGGTGAGGTGATGCAACGTCCAGCCTTCCGTACCATACATTTTTTTGGCTGTAACCGATCCCGGCTCAGTCAGTTCTTCCATGAAGCGGGTGAGGATTAGGCTGGTCTCCGAAAGATTTCCTACCTCAGCAGGCCAATAATTCATCTGTAAATTAATGTTGGTGTGGAAATCAGAATTCCATGCGGCATTGAAATTCTTGTTCCATACTCCCTGCAGGTTTGCTGGCAGTTTACCTGGTTTTCGGGAAGAACCCATCAACAGGTACCTGCCATATTGGAAATAAGTAGTAGTTAAACCATTGTCAATGTGACCGTTCTTCACACGTTCGAGCCTCTCATCGGTGGGCATATCCCGTAAGGTATCCTTACCGAGGGTAAAGGATACCCGGTTGAACATGCTGCTGTGATCATTCACATGGGCTTCTTTAACCTCTGAAAAGGATTTTCCCCCTGTATTTTTTAGAATGGATTTACATTGAGCAACGGGATCGATCTTATCTGAAAAGTTCAGCGTATCCAATACATAATTGGTAGCAGCGGTGAGATAAATGGTCAAAGAATTTACAGAATTATAAGACAACCGGTTTTCATGGCCTGTCAGTTCGCCACCCTCAGTTTTCACCTCAGCCAATGCTGAAAATTTCATATGAGGCCCGGCAGGTCCGCGTGGTGGCTCTTTGGGATCTACGATCTGTCCGTTCATCACCATCTTTCCATCGGAAAGGAATTTGATTTCAGCATCCCTTTCCCGCTTCATATTCACATCCACATCAAACGGTTCGCTGGCAGAAATATGCACAGCTATAAGATTGCCCGGAGCAGAAGCAAACACTTCCTGTTTTACCTCGTTCTCATCTGCAGTAAAGGTGGTGGTGGCAATTCCGGATCGCAGATCCAGCTCCCTTTCATAGTTCTTTACCTCGCTATCCCAGTGATAATTCAGGAAAAGGTCGCCGAAAGTCTGGTAGGAACGTATCCGGGGAGGGGTTCCCAATAAATATTTATTGGCCATTTCATAGGCTTTTTGATATTTACCATCAAAGATCAACTGCCGGATTTCCGGCAGATGTTCCAATGCCTGGGGATTGTTGTTGTCAATTTTTGTACCTGCCCATAAGCTCTCTTCGTTGAATTGAATACGCTCTTTTTGGGGGTCCCCGAAAACCATGGCTCCCATACGGCCATTCCCGACGGGCAGGGCTTCGATCCATTTTTCTGCCGGTTCATCATACCATAACCGGTACGTTGGGGAAGGGACTTCCTGTTGCTTTGAGCAGTCCAATAACATAAGCGCTGCCAAAGCAATAATGATCATTGTTCCAGTTTTCATAAGATATGGCTTTTATAGTTTTTCTTTTTTTTGGTATTTATTTATCCGCTCAAATAATCTCCTGAAAGAACGGATTGAATTGTTAACTGAATCTTGTGGTTCTTTTCTGCCTTGATAGACTTCATAAAATGATTTGAAATCGGTCCATACGGTCTGCATGACCCCTTTAAACCTGGTGTGCATGGGTGCGGGAGAAGTTTTGCGGAAATTTATTTGCTGTTCTGCCTGATTAATGGCAACTTTTGGTTTTTTGTAAGGACATGAAATGACATCAAACCCTTTCATGGCAAAATGGACCGGGGTGGGCACTGCTTTGTTATAATGCCAGTCATTGATCACCACATCCCGGGGGATCATGTCGATAGCCCGGTAGGTATTGTTCATACTGGCCTCCCACATTCCCAGTCCGGTAGTTTTTCCATCCAGCAGGCGATCACCCCATATCCAAAGCTCACAGTTTTGTTCTTCAAGATGATCCCGAATTCTTCTAACCTCTTCAGCAAACAGGCGTGAAGGATCACTTCCACCGCAGCGGGGACATTTGGGATTGCCAATGTAAAAGACTTCATCCATGCCTGCATGGAAAGCATCAGCTTCAAACACCTCAATTATCTCATCCACCAGGTCGAAAACAACATCATGTACCAACGGATGACGGGGGCAATAGCTTTTGCAATACAGCCCATCATCATTGGGCCATTCATATTCCTCAGGCATTTCGATATGCGGGGTTTCGTCAAATTCGGGATACACCTCCAGAAGTTTGCCGAGATCTCCGGCCCATGACTGATGCCCCAACAGGTTGAGCTGTGGAATGAGCCGGATATTTTCCTTCTGGCAGGCCAATACCATTTTTTTTACATCATTGCGTGTAAGGGGGTTCTTTTGCCTCAGTTCGGGACGTGACTGGTATTCGTAATTATAATCCACCCGCACCACCAGTGTATTGACACCATGATCAGCCAGGTCATTGTGAATGAACTGCACAAATTCATCAACATGCTTAGACTGCGGGGCTTTGATGCACAATCCCTTTACAGGAAGGTGATAAGGGCGGATGGTGTCTTCCTGGGCTTGTATACTTAGAGAAAGCATTGTATAAAAGATAGCAATAATCCAAAAAAAAATAAAAGTTTGTTTTTTCATAGCATTGAAGATTTAGATATTCATTTTTGAGTATTTTCTCAAAGATTATTCTGCCACCAAAACACGAAATTGCACTAAAAATAAAGTAATGGATCTCTCCTTTTTGTGCTTTTTGGTGTTTCAGTGGCAACCTATTCTTTTTATCTTTTTTTGACTGGACTCATTTATTTATTTAAAATCATCCAACTCTGATGGATCATACATTTCTTTTCTGTCTGGAAATTCAATTTGATCCAGAAAACTATCTTGTCTCACGTTTTCAGGTTTTTCCCTTAATCTTGCCTTGTCATCTATCGTAAGCATCCAATCCTTTAACAATATCCTGAATTTTTGAAGTTCATCCTTGTAGTCAGGATCCTCTGCAAGGTTGTTGAGCTCTTCGGGATCTTTGGTAATGTCATACAATTCTTCAACCGGTTTTTTATCTGCCGTATATTTTTTCTGGACCGGGTTTAGTTGTTCCGGTTCATTTTCCTCCATATATTTGATCATCGGATATCCCGGGTTGACTGTCATCAGCCAGCTTCTATGCTGGGCATAGGACCGATCGGGCATGAAATTCCTGATGTATTTAAATTTATTTCCCCTTACGCAGCGAACCATGTCGTAGGCATCATCAATTCTGTCTCTGCAGGCATATACATATTCACGTTTTTTGGTGTTTTCACCTAAAAAGGGAATGCCATGCATATAGTCAGGAATTGAAATATCGCAAGCATTTAAAAGAGAGACAGAAATATCAACCCCACTGACCAGATCTTTGTTAACCGTGTTGGGTGCAATTTCACCTTTCCATCGAATGATTAGGGGAACATGAATTCCCCCGTCATACAACCAGTATTCATCCATGAGATGATCTCTCCCATTGTCGCCCATTAAAACGATTAATGTATTGTGGTACAATCCTTCTTCCTTTAATCTGTCGATGATATTTCCCACCACCACATCCGCTACCTGGATCTGATTCAGGTATTTGGCCCAGTCATCCCGTGTGTAGATGTTGTCCGGAATGACTTCAGGCAGTTCAACTTTACCGGGATCTGCCGGCTTTATCTTATCCTTATACTTTTCATGCATCCAGGATTTGGGGTGGTAAGGGTTGTGCCAGTGATCGCCCCGGTGGGAATGGTTGATGGTCAACTGGGCAAAGAAGGGCTGGTCTTCATCTCTGTTTTTCCAGTCATTGCCATCCCACAGTGTTCTGTCTTTGGTAGGGAAATTATAATCTTTTTTGGCCCTGTAACCGTTT
>CAYNPZ010000079.1:6531-16535 GCA_964399175.1 uncultured Bacteroidales bacterium
CGAGGTGCCCGAGGATCTCCAGTTCCTCCGGTTCCGCTTCCCGGAAAAGCTCCGGGATGGTTTTGATGCTGTCGGGCAATTCAATGGAACTTCTGTGGTGATGAAGCCCGATGGCATTGGGATACATCCCTGTGATCATGGATGATCTGCTGGGCGAGCACACCGGTGCATTGGTGAAAGCGTTCTGGTAAATGGCACCCTCTGAGGCCAGTTTATCCATGTTGGGTGTGTGAACATTGGGGTAATCATAGCATGAAAATTCAGGGCCGATGTTCTCAATGAGGATCCAAAGTACATTGGGTTTTGTTTTTTGATCTTGTGCGAAAGCATTCATTCTGATTCCGACAAGAAAAAATATCCATGAGAGCAAAAAAATGTTTTTTTGAATGAATTTATTATTATTCATTTTTTCAAATTTTATCACTGACATTCTTTTAAATAACAAATAACAAGTATCCTGCCTCGCCGGCAGGCAGGCAAATTTCAAATACCTGCCCGCAAGCAGGCGGGATATCCAAAACTCAATTAATGATCTTAAGATCATCATTCAATTTAATCTCTTCGCCTTTATCCAGATCAAACGTGATCACTTTGGCTCCATATCGGACTTTGGCCGGGTTACCCAGTTTGGATTTGATGGTTGCCTGCACCAACCGGCCATTTTCCCACTGGATGTCCACTTCATGCCCTCCCCGGGCCATGAGTCCGGTTACTTTGCCTTTGGGAAGCTCATCAGGCAGACAAGGCAAAAGATGCACCTCCCCGGCGTGGGATTGCAGCAACATTTCAGCGATGGCTGCTGTACCCCCAAAGTTCCCGTCGATCTGAAAGGGTGGATGAGTGTCGAACATATTGGGTTGGGTAGAGTTGGCCCACAAGGCAACCAGGTTATCCCAGGTATTTTCCGTGTCCATCAGACGTGCATAGAAATTGATCATCCATGCCCGGCTCCATCCGGTATGGCCTCCGCCATGTTGCAGCCGTTCTTCGATCACTTTGGCAGCAGCCTTCATGTATTCGGGTGTATCGTTCCAGTTGTATTGGTTGGAGGGATGTAATCCATATAAATGGGACATATGGCGGTGCCCGGGTAAAGCTTCCTTCAGTTCTTCATTTGACCATTCCAGGATTCTTCCGTCTTCTCCAATCTTTACAGGAGTCAGGTTCGCCAGCTGATCCTCTAACTTTTCGCGGAATTCAGTATCCGTATTCAGCACTTTGGAGGCTTCAATGACACTATGAAACAAGTGCCAGACAATTTGCAGGTCCATGGCAGGCCCCATGCAAACCGACGCCTTATTCCCTTCAGGTGTGATGAATACATTCTCGGGCGACATTGAAGGACCAGTAATCCATTTTCCGGTCTTAGGATGTTTTACCATAAACTCCGACAAAAACCGGGCAGCTTCCTTCATTACGGGATACCCGTATTCCTTCAGGAATTCCTCATCTTCCGTGAACAGGTAATGCTCCCATATGTGCGTTGAGGCCCAGGCTGCACCCATTGGCCACATTCCGTATTGAGGCTGTCCGAAAGGTGTGGACCAGTGCCATGCATCGGTGGTGTGATGCGCAGTAAAACCATTCACACCATATATCTCTTTTGCGGTTTCCCGACCTTTTTCTCTGAGTTTGCCGATAAACTTTAGGAAAGGCATATGGGTTTCAGATAAGTTGGTAATTTCGGAAGGCCAGTAATTCATTTGAATGTTGATGTTAATATGATAATCCGAATTCCATGGCGGTTCCAGGCCCTGAGCCCAGATGCCCTGAAGGTTCGCTGGCATGCATCCCGGCCTTGAAGAGCTGATCAGCAGGTAACGGCCAAACTGAAAATAGAGACTGGTTAAAGATGGATCATAGACGCCTCTTTTCTGGGCATCAATTCTTTCATTCGTAGCAAAACCGGCTGCTTCGGAGGTGGGTAATTTCAGGGAAACACGGTTAAAATACCGCTGATATTCGCCTACATGATCATTTAGTATTTGCCTGTAACTTTTCGATTGAAGGGTCTCCAGGTAACCGGTGCATTTTTTTGAAGGATTTTCTCCCCGGTAATCGGTGGCTGCCACCAGTCGAAGCTCAAGTTTGTCTGCTTCGGTAATTTGAATGGAATTTCCGTTGGCCTCCATTTTCCCTCCATGTGGTATAACCCTGAGGCGGGTTTCATACTTCACTCCTTTGCCGTCGCTCAGATGTTGCGACATGATGATTAAACCTTTATTTACTTTCACTTCCTCACCTTCGCCCGGACGGGAAAGCTCAAGCCTGCAGGATATCTGACCGGGCTTGTCTGCTTCGGCCAGCATGACCAGAGCCTGGTCGGTAGCCGAGGACAACACCGTTCTGGTATGTCTTACTCCGCTGGAATTAAATGAGGTTTTTACCAGGGCACTGTCCAGTTGAAGTTTTCGTTTGTAGTTGCTGTAATTGTCGACTCCTTCAAAATGGATGTTCAGATTGCCGAGGGTTTGATAGGTATTGGTCCCCGATGGCAGTCGCTCGCTCATCAGCTCCTTTTTGCACATCTGTTCAGCTTTTTTATATTCTCCTTCAAAAAGGAGCTCACGGATTTCGGGGATGGCTTCATGGCCATTTTCTTTATCTTCAAGTTTGCCTCCTTTGGTCCAGAGGCTTTCTTCGTTCAACTGCAGGCGTTCCTGTTCAATGCCGCCGAATACCATGGCACCCAGCCGGCCATTGCCAACCGGCAGTGCCTCATTCCAGGTGGTGGCAGGTTCTTTAAACCACAGTTTGAGCTCTTCCTTCAGTTCCTGGCCGGTAACAGTTATTGAAATGAAGGAGATTAAAAATAGAATTGCTGTTAGTTTTAAGCGTGGTTTCATATGAATCTTTTTGATAGTATCAATAAAAGTTTGGCAATTAGTCTATAGCTTTTTATTTAATTGTCATCGATTACTACATCGGTCAGGTTATCTGATATGTAGGCTGAGGTTCTCCAGCTCATCTTTTCCTTTATTCAACCAATAAGCCGCATTGGGTTGTGTTACATTCTTAATGGTGAAATGAGAGAGTGTCTCTTCCAATTTTGACAGGTCTTTAGTTTCTTTACCAGATTCGAGCTTTGACCGGATAATCCGGATTTTTTCATAATCCTCGTCATGTTTGTATCGCTTATTAATATTGCCAAATGCAGCATGAAAACCCTTATCAACCCTTTCCCATACACTGTCTGAGTCCGTATCGGGGTTCTCAGGTTCGTTAATACCGGTTTTTCTATATTTACCTGACAGGAAGTGTAAGACAGGATTGCAAGAATGATTGGTAATGCTTTCGTCTTGTGTTTCATTTGGGGTAAATTTAACCGTAAATTTAGTGCTTTTAGGTATTAAACCTAAACATTACCCATTGATTTTTCAAACTTATTTCTTGATGAGTACAGGTGATTTCAGAATATCAGTTATTTATAAAATTATGGTTGGATTCTGAGAAAGACTCCTCCAGATCAGTAGGGAGGCGGCTATTTTTAATTGTAATTTTTTAAAGTAAATTTATCGAACTTTAGAAATTGAATTAAGGACATGGAAAACGCCAAAATATATCAGATAGAAAAAGCAGAAAAGCCTGTCAAAATTGATGGGAATTGGAATAAACCTCAATGGCAAAAAATCGAAGCTATTGAAATCAACAATTACATGGGTGCGGTTCCTGAATTTAGACCTTCTACAGAAGCCAGGATGATGTATGATGAACAAAATCTATATGTCATATTCCGTGTTAAAGATTGCTTTGTGCGTTGTACGGAGCAAAACTATAACGGACCCGTATATGAAGAGTCCGCCGTGGAGCTTTTCTTTTCACCGGATATTTCTAATCCTGAAAGGTATTTTAACCTTGAAATCAATTGCGGCGGGACTCCGCTAATGCAGTATCACGTGATTCCCAGAAAAGAATTTAGAGTTTTGGATGTTGATGACATTAAAGAAATAGAAATTGCCCATTCCTTACCATCTGTTGTTGATCCCGAGATAACTGAACCCGTGACATGGACTATTGAATACAGGATTCCCATCTCCATTCTTGAGAAGTATTCACCCATAACCTATCCCAGGGAAGGGGTATCCTGGAGGGCCAATTTCTATAAAATTGCTGAAAAAGGATCCAATCCGCATTTTGTTACCTGGTCATTTGTGGATCACCCTGAACCGGATTTTCATCTCCCGGAATATTTCGGAACCTTAAAATTTCAATAAACAAATATTATGAAGTTTTTTTCTTTTTAATATTTGTTGCCGGTTTTGACCTCAATAATTCCTGGTCACTTCAACCATTTTGTATATATTTTCTTCCGGGGTTTCCGGAGGTATTGCACATCCGGCGTTCATAATAAACCGTGGAGAATCTTCATAGAGTTTTAGCAGTTCCAACACTTTTTCCTCCACATCTTTTGGGGAACCATAAGCAAGGACGCCGGAAGGATCAATGGTACCGCTTAAGACGACGGAGTCTTTATAATAATCATGAATTTTATGGATGTCTGTTTTATAATCCAGTTCAATTGCATCCAGGCCGGTTTTGGGCATGTCTTCCAGGATTAGTTCGGTATTTCCGCAAATATGGTTCATATAAGGCAATCCCAGTTCATGTGATAATTCCACCAACTTTTTTTCATAGGGTAAGGCAAACGTCCGAAACATATCCGGAGAAACCATCTCCGGGCCAGCCGGGCTATCACCATTTGAAAGCATGTGAACATTTTCGGCCGCCATCAGACGCATGAACTGCTGACATATATCCAGGCAGTAATCCAGAAGCTTACAGGAATTGGCAGGATCCATCACGATATCGATCATCCATGTCGCCGGCGTACGTACCATGCTTGCAAGGGAAAAAGGTGCCTGATCGAGGTTACCTCTTAGAAACAACTCATTGCCACAATACTTTTTTAATATCCTTGCCGCCTCTAAAGTCTTTTGTATCCTCTCTGACTTTGAAATATCTATAGGTTCTAGTTCGTTAATTTCTTTCAGGTCATTGAGTAAGGGTTGGTGACACCGTGCAGGACTATCTTCAGGATAATCTGTAGGAATACCAATAGCGCTGGCCAGTAAAGCGGTATCTATATCTAACAGGATGCCATCCAAGTCGTATTTTTCTAACGCCAGGATGTGAGAATCAGCTGTGGCCGCAGGATCTTCCCTGTATTGTTTCATGGTATACCCGGCCTCCTTTGCTGCCATCATGAAATTATGCAGTATAATGGGCCTTTTATCGGGCCATTCACCCTTCAATACTGCTTGTACGCGTTTATAGCCATTCATAATCTTTGAAATTATTTGTTTTTAATTATAACAATAGTTTATTTATCGGGTTTTTAATGTTTCTAATCTTTAAATTTTGGATTATTGGCTCCAAATCTTATGGGATTTTCGTGAACCACCAGCCTGCCATCCTTCACCCATTTCTCTCCCCTTATTTTCAGCTGTTTTGTCATTTTTTTTCCAGGTTAGCACCAATTCTTTATTATTCTCATAATATTTGCTTGAGGCCAGATCCATCATTTCATAAGGATATTTCTGCAGATCAAATAGCTGTTGCTGACCGGTCAGAGTAAAGTAGATGTATTTATACTGCCCATCTGTTAATGCTACCCAGGCATTGTCCTTTTCATCCATTTGCGTATGTTCCAGATCCAGTATTTTTCTCCAGGGTTTTCCGGTTATGGCTGCCAGCATGTAAACTTTAGAATCAAAGCACCGCGCAACGATTAACCTACCCGGCTCTCTTAGGTATTACCGACTCAAGGTCAACAGATATGCCACCCTTTATCTTACTTTCTTCGGCAGCCTGCATAAAAGCAAATATTTCCAGTGTTTCTTCATGGGCTACAGGTACAATCCCTGTATCGAAGAAAACCCTTTTCCCCGCCTTGATTACCGGCAGAGCCGGTTCAAGATGTTTGTTCCCGTCATTACAGGTCAACAAAACAACATCCACTTTATCCAGCAACTCATCGATGGAATCAACAATCTGCGCTCCCTGGTTCTTTACTTCCTTTGTGAATTCGGGAATCCTTTTCTTCCAGGCCTCAATTTTTTCCGTACCCTTAGGATATGCAGCTACCACTTTATAGCCATTATAGCGGTTACCGGCCTCAGGATCGTTGAGTGACCTGGTGAAGGCCACACTATGTCCTGTATCCAGTCCAATCATGCCCACCCGCTTTCCTTTCTCTACCTCCCGGCTTCTGGAATAACTTTTAGCAGGATTTACGAGTCCCAGACCCAATGCAGCCATGGCGGCTTTCTTTAAAAAAGTCCTTCTATCGGTATCATTCATGGTTAAATTGTATTGCTATGATTGATTTTCGAATTAACATTAACTCCGATCATTATTGACTACAAATATTTAGATGGAAATTTCCAGGGTGATCTGTATTCCGGAACAGCAAGCCTGGCGGCTTCTTTATCCCCAACAATCTCCTCCTTGTAAGGATCAAACCGGATCGATCTGCCAAGCTTCATTGACAACACACTCAATTCAATGGGAGCATCAATCCTAATGTGATATTCGGGATTACAAAGCGGTTGTTTGCGTGATTTGATGCTTTCAACCCATTCAAGTTCCTGTCCGGGGGAAGAAGGAATGGATTTCGGGGGAGTTTCCATATTCTTCATTCTGTTTCCTTCCGGATATATCTCATGATTGTTATAATCGGTACGCAATGTTCCATTCACACCATGGAAATATATACCCAGCCTGCGTCTTGCTTCACGCCCACGCAGAAAATCAAATCCGTAGCTGTTGGTGGACGACTGCATCCATGTTATAGTAAGGTTGGGATAGCGAAGTATGACCTCATGGTTGTCATATGCATCGCTGTCGTCCTTTATGATGTATCTTCCTCCACTTGCACTGATTTCATGGGGATAATCAAGATTCAATGCCCAGACCGGCAAATCTATAATGTGGGGTGCCATACCCGGGGTCCAGCCTCCACTAAAATCCATCCAGAAGCAATGATAGAATGCATTCTTTACCAGATTTGGATTAAAGGGGTGCATTCTGGCCGGTCCTACCCACATATCCCAGTCCAGTCCCCCGGGTACGACATAGGTATTATTTCCGCGGCCAATGCCATTGGGAGCTTCATTCATAACGAAAAAAGTTCGCACGGTGGAAATCTCTCCCAGATTTCCCGACCGAACCAGCTCAACCATGCGACGATAATGATCTCCTGCATGGATCTGGGTGCCGATCTGGCACATGACATTGTTCTCCCGCACTGCATTTCTTACTGCCAGGCTTTCGCCCAGATGCATGGTCATGGGTTTTTGCAGGTAGATGTCCAGGCCTGCTTCCGCTGCTTCAACAGCCTGTATGGTATGCCAGTGCGCCGGTGTAGCAATGATAACCGCATCAAGTCCCTTATGTTGCAATAATTCCCTGTAATCGTGATAAGGGGTGCAGGTATCCTTGAACTTCTCAACAATCGGATCAAGACGTTTCTTCCATACATCGCATGCGGCGGTCACCACAATATCAGGATGCTTTACACAATTGTTCAGATTGGCTGTTCCGAGATCACCACATCCAATGATGCCCAGGTTGATCTTATCGCTGGGTGCAGATGTACCATTTGCGCCGAGTGCAGAGGATTTAACTATGAATGGCGACGCAACTGCGGCCATAGATGTAGTTTTGATAAAACTTCTTCTTGAGTATTTTTTGGTGTTTTCGTTGTTTTTCATGATCGGACATTTTTATGAGGTTGGTGAATTAAGTATTTATTAAAGTTTCCTTTATCTGCCAGTTCAGTTTATCTCCTGAATAAAGGAATAATCAGGTGCTACTTTATTATGATAGGCATCCCAACGCTGAATAGAGATAGACTGTTCAGGTCTGCCTCCTTTATGGGTGATCAGCCTGTAACGCAATATGAGCGGTTTTTCTTTGCTGAGCGGATATCTGGTGTTGGGCTCCGGGAATGTCGGCTGGACCCATGCAAGATCAGGGTATTCAACCCATTTACCGGGATAGTCGGGATTACTGCTGTGCTGCAATACCATCAAACCTGATTTGGTATTGGCTCCTTCGAAGTGCCCGTTAAAATCAGACCAGGCCCTTAAAGGTTCCGAACCCGCTTCATCGGTGTGATATGAGATATCTTGTTCATCGGGAGTTTGCATACGCAGGTTTAGCCCGCCGTAGCTGTCCGTTCGTCTTGTAGCTATGGTAATGCTGTCCTTTAGTGCGGTAAATTTCAGGGTTAAATCAATGACACGGGATTCCGGCGTTGCTCGATATACCCTTATTACGGAATGCTCGCGTACAATAGGCAGGGAATCCTCCCACATCCATAAATTTTCAGCCACTATCTGGGCAAAAACAGGGCCGCTCGTAAGCTGAACTTCGTCTGTTGGTCTTGCAAAAACCCTTTGTAAGGCATAAATGTCTGCCCGTTCTGAACCAAATTCCACTTCAGGCCAGGCCCAGAAAATGCCCCGGTGATGGGGATGTCCCCCTTCAGGCCAGTCTCTTGTCAGCATTTCACCTTCAAGACCATACAAGGGGTGGATGTAATCGCTGCGCGGAACAGCATATCGGCTAACCGTAACGAAGGTATCTTCTTTGGTTCTTGTATATTGTTCTTCTTTTGCCTCCTCAAGACGAATGACATCTTCTTCATATATGGTCTCATAATTATACTGTAATATTTGCTCCCCATTTTCTTTTATCTGTATCTGTCCGGTTTTGGAATCACGCGATGCAGTCATAACTTTATCAAGGGGAGCTGCACTTTTCGTCAATGTGAAAGTGGATGAACCGGATTTTTGACCCGGCATTAACAGGACTATCTTTGAAGTTCCATCCCCGCTTGTTTCATCTAATTGGGCGGGTATCATATTTTCATCGCCATTAGATGAGCCATCTAAAATTCCCAAACTCGCCTGCTCCCCGGCAGAAGCTAAGGCATCGTTCAACGGGACATTCAGTGATACGGGGGCTTGTGTTTCCGAGAGTTCACCATTCGGATCGTCGATTGTTAATTCCCTGGTATTGGAAGTACAGGCGTATGTACCCAATATCAATAAATAAATCAGGATTTTGGTTAAGGATATTAAATGCTTCATTTCACTGAATTTTTGGTTTTATACTGATATTATAGGTCATCTCATCACCGAATAATCTCCCGCCAGCGGGAATTCGGAAATACGCAGGGCTGAGCATGCGTATGGAATGAGCGTAACGGTTTCCTCCTCACCTGTTCTTTGTCCATATTCATCGATTTTCAGCACAAAATTTAAGGGACCTCTGTCGACCGAAACCGATCTTTCGTGCCACCTGTTCAGCTCAGTTTCTGCCGGTATATTCAAGATTATTTTTTTCATAGCGCGGATTTATGCTGTGAAAGTTATAGGATTTGGAGCCAGCTTTGAATACTTGATATGAATATGGATTTTTGATCAATATTTCTCAAAAATAAATTAAATCTTGATCCACTCAACATCCGGTTAAATTGACCATTATAATAGTATTGGCCTGTCTTGGTGTATTTTAATCCAAAGGCTTGATCTTGATATTCCTGAAAGATACCTTGTCTCCGTGATCCTGAAGCAGGAGAGGAGTTTCATCGGTTTCGCCAAAGCGCTCATCCTCTTGTCTGACCGGATACTTACTTTCTTTTACAAGTTTCCTGAAGCGTTCGCTGCCTCGTTCAAATTCCAGTACTTTCTTTCCATTGAGCCAGTGTTCCACATGATTGTCTTGAGAAACAATACGGGCTTCATTCCATTCTCCAACGGGTTTGGGCTCTTTGTCTTCAGCCGGTATCATTTCATAGAGTGAAGATAAAGAGTGGTTGGATCCTTCGTTGATATCAGGGTGGCCCTCGTCATCCAGGATCTGATATTCCAGTCCGAGATTGACACTGTCATCCACGAGATAATATTTGATACCGCTGTTGGCGCTTTCTGTCATTCTGAAGTCCAGTTTCAATTCAAATTCACTGAATTTTTCTTCGGTGACAATACTGCCCCCGT